>JAUROA010000058.1 GCA_030835745.1 Alphaproteobacteria bacterium | reverse complement strand
TGCCAAAGAGAAAAATTTATCAAATCTTTTTGACAATCAGGAAGTTAATCTGAATAATGAAATTTCTGAAGAAACTAATGTGAAAAATTAACTCCTGAAATAATACTGTCTGTCAGATCGAGTAGTGGTTTTTACACCTTAATGATGTTGAGTTTTTTATATTTGTGATTTTTAACTAGTTCAATATGTTTATTGATCTAGATAAGATAATATAAGGAAAATTTAAACTAATTAATTTAACTTCTGTGATCAACACTTTTTTCAAAACCTTAAACGCCAATAACATTGATAAATTAATGCCAGATATCTATTATTAGTTTTATATTTTCATTGGCAATATAATCATTTCCATACCTTTTAAATGCATTCTTCTTTGCATAGTATATGGAATATGATTAAATAACATTGGACTTAGCATACTTTCCTTGTCAAAAATATATTTCGTATCAAAAAATATTACATTCTTATATTCTTTAGCTACTCTATTTGTTAGTTGTGTTAGTTTTTCAACAATATCAGTGCTATATCCTATATATGCTTTGCTAAAAATATTTTTCTGATTACAATAATTCTTATATTTTCTAAGAATATTTTTAGTTTTACGCCTCATATCACGCCATCTCTTCTCTTCACCAAAGGTATTTGAATCTAACTCTCCCACGGTAACAAAAATATAATTTTTAAATATGCCAGGAAATAATTTTTCAATATCCAATATGCAATTCATGCCTCCGCCAAATGTCTGATCAACAATTATTGCTGCAGTTGCAGCATTTTTATCATGAATTATATCAAATGACTGATTATCGCTTAAAATAGGGTTATTTCTTAAAAATAATGCTTCTTTACGCTGAATTCTTCTTCTAAAACATTTATATTTTGCCTTAATATTAAGACCTAAAATAATAAATAACGATGTTATTAATATTGTAACCCAGCCTCCTTCATAAAATTTTTCAAAAATTGTTACTAATAATATACCAAAACAAACAACAAAACCAATTGATGATATTATAAGCCTTTTGAGCCATTTACTATTGCGACGACGATGCCTTACCCAATATATCATCAAACCAAGGAGCGACATTGAAAATGTAATAAACACATTAATAGAATATAATACAACCAACATGTGAACTTCACCCTTTGTGATAAGTAAAGTTGCTATTGCAGCAATTGTCATAAAAATTATACCATTTTTAACCACTAACCTACTCGAAAGGGAAGTGAAAGATTTTGGTAGCCATTCATCATAGGCCATATTTGCTATTACATTAGGACCTGCTAAAAAACCTGCATTTGCCGCAACAAATAGCAGCCCAGCCTCAAATATCAGAACTAATGGCACAATATAATCGCTAATATTAATATCTCCAAATTTCCAACTTTGTGTTAATGCATAAAAAGCAGTGGCATTTAATGTTTGCCCCTCAACTTTCTGAATATCCCATAAAAGATAGATTAATATAATTCCTGCAGCCATGAATGCCAAAGAAATAGCAACTAAGAACATAGTTATTTTAGCAGTTCTAACTCGTGGCTCACTTAAGGTATTAACATTGTTTGATACAGCTTCAAGGCCAGTATAGGTTCCGCCACCCATTGAAAATGCTTTTAAAAATATTGATAATACAAATAGCCAGCCATATGAACTTTGCATTTCGCTAGCCTCTCTTGCTGCAGAAGGAAATAATGTAGCAAGACCGTAATGTTGTGTAAAAATTCCATATATTATTAGCCCTACATGAGTGATCATAAAGCCTAAAAAAATTGGCAAGAGAAATTTTATTGATTCTTTCATGCCCCTTAGATTAAGAAAGGCAAGTAGTAATACGAAAAATATTGCAAATAACAATTTATATTTTTGCCACATATCGGGCAAGAAACTGAATAATGCATCTATACCTCCGGCAATAGAAATTGATATAGTAAGTACATAATCAATAATTAAAGCAGATCCAGAAACTAATCCGGCATGCTTTCCAAGTAACTTTGATGCTACTCTATAACCTCCTCCGCCACGAGGAAATAGCTCTATAACCTGACAATAAGCATATGATATTATAAAAACTGTTAAGGCGGTTGCAATTGCCAAATATATTGCTAATTCACGATGGATTCCAAGTGCAAGAAACGCTTCTTCAGGACCATATGATGAAGATGAAATACCATCAGCCCCTAATCCAACCCAGGCAAAAAAGGCTATTAATGAAATATGATGTCGAGTATTTTTGTCAAAGGGATCCTTTGGATCTCCAAAGAGAAAATCTCTAATTTTAATTAGCATGAGATAATATTAAAAAATTCATCTTTATTAACTAAAAGTTTATTAATAATGCTATAAAGTTTTAATTTTAGTTAAAATATCCTTTATTAATTTTGGAGACTTTTTACCTTTGGCAATTTCAATGCCCGATGAAATATCAACCATTTTCGCTTTAGTTTCAATTATCGCTTGATCAATATTGTTGATATTTATTCCTCCAGATAAAAACCAATTTTTATCAATTTTAACTTTAGAAAAAAGATTCCAATTAATCTTAACTCCATTACCGCCAAATTTATTATCTACTTTACTATCAAATAGATAATAATCGCACACATCATTAAATTGATTTATTTTATTAAAATCATTTTTATTATTAATTCCAAAAGCCTTTATGATTGAAATATCCGGGAAAATTTTTTTAAAATTTTCTAGGTAATCCAATGACTCATTGCCATGAAATTGTATATAATTTGGATTAATATTATCGCAAATTTTCTTAATAAAGTCAATGGAAGAGTCGACGGTTACTGCAACTTTTTTTGATGTATTTTTAATAATTTGACTTAGCTTAGAAGCCTCGTTTATCGAAATATTTCTACAAGATTCTTTGTAAAATACAAAACCAATAAAGTCACAATTATATTTTAGTGCAGCTTCGAGTGATTCCTGCTCTTTGAATCCGCAAAGCTTTACCTTTAATGACATTGTTAAAATTTAAAACCTTCAGGAAGATTAACACCGCCAGCAACTTCTTTCATGATTGCGGCCGATCCTTCATCGGCGTTTTTCTTGGCACTATTAATAGCAGCAACGATAAGATCTTCTAAAACATCTTTTTCATTAGGGTTAATTAAAGAGTTATCAATGGATATCTTTTTAACTTCGCCAGATCCTGAAATGATTGCTTTAATTAAGCCGCCACCTGAATCACCCTCAAATTCTTTGCTTGATAAATCTGCCTGAGCTTTTTGAATTTTGCTTTGCATTTCCTGAGCCTGTTGCATAAGAAGCTTCATATCCATGGCTAATATAAATTAAAGTTAATAAAATTATTAATCATGCCCCTAAAATTATTTAAAGATTAAATAATTTTAAAATTAAAATATTAATTCAAAAACATGATAATATTTTTATATTTTAAATATTCTTCTTTTAAAATCAATTTAACTTTATCGATAAATTCTATCTCATATAAAGTTTCTTTTGCATATAATTGATATTCATAACTCTTATAGCCATCTATATCTATGTGTAATTTTGCTATTTTATCTCCTCTTAAAATAGGAGCACTTAGTGGCGCCAGATAGTCAATTTGAACCTTAATTTCGTCTTGTGCAATATTATATGGCATATTAATATCAACATCTTGATCTATAAATACCCCAACATCATTATTTATTGAATTTGAAATTTTTAACTTTGCAACTTCTTCACCCTTTTTAAAAAAGCTTATCTTTTTAAATTTATTAAATCCATAATCCATTAACTCAATTATTTTTCTTTCTCGAGACTTAATACTAATCATATTATTGACCACCCCTATCAATTTTCTATAATGCCTCCTAGCCATTACCGCAACTCCATAGCCACCCTTATCAGTAAATCCAGTTTTTCCTCCCAATGCTCCATCATAGCTCTTTTTTAATAGAGGATTACTATTTATAATATTTCTATCTCCATATTTAAAATTTTTAATCTCTAAATAATGGCTATATTGCGGAAAATCTCTATATATAGCCTTAATTAACAATGCTAAATCATATAATGTGGAATAATGGTTATCTTGATTTAGGCCATGGGGGTTAGTAAAATTGCTATTCTTCATCCCTATTTTAATAGCATATTTATTCATTTTATCGATAAAGCTATCATAACCCTCTTTTATTGATGTTTGAGCTAACACAATTGAAGCATCGTTACCAGACATAACCATTAAGCCCTTAATTAATTCTTCAATTGTCACTAAATCTCTATATCCTAAATTCATAGTCGAGCCATATTTATTCCACGCATCTTTACCAATTATGCAATAATCTGTTAATTTTATTTTATTATTGCTAAGCTGTGAAAAAACAACATAGGCTGTCATTAGTTTAGTCATTGATGATGGGGCAATCTTGCGATTATGATTATTTGCAATTAAAACTTCATCAAGATCTGGATCATATAGTAAATAATAACCTTCTTTTTGATTTTGAAACTTATATTTTGTTGCCGCTTGTAGATTTTTGACGCTTAATATAAATATCAAAAAAATGAATATTAAATATATTCTAAAATCAGCTCTCATGCATCATCAAGGATATTGCTGATTTTCTCTTTTCTTCTAAAATCAGATCTCTCTTTAATTAAAATCATACTATTTTCAATATCTTCTTTTTTCTTCTTATTATTAATATCTTCGATATTCTTAGAAAGGACAGAGCCTTTAATTATAGTATAAGATTTATTGTCAAATTTTGAAGAGATACCAAATGCATCATGAGAATTTATATCCTTATTATTTCTTGATATCTTTTTAAATGGACCATAATTCTTTTTGCTATAAGATATATTGAATATTTTAGGGTCAATTGGCTTATTGCCAATCATTAAATTATCAACTTCGTAATATTGAGAAACATTAACATAATTTAGCGAGTTATTTTTTTTATTTTGGATATCTAATATCTCAGCCCTTGTTGGCAATTTTGAATGATAAACAATATTTTTAAGACTTTCTGGCTCGATTCTCTTATTTTTAATTATATCTACTTTAGAGCCATATTTATTGACAAAATATTGATTGATATCAACTTTTTTTGGTGCGCATGAAAATAAAAATAGCAAAATCAAAAAAATAAACGATAAATTCTTATAGCAACCAAAGAATATAGCAATTTTCATTAATTAAATTATTTATTAATTAAAATCAGAGCATCATGACCCGAACTTTTAACCATTTTTACAGTTTGATTAGCGCTGTCAATTGAGCTAAAAGGCCCTAGAACAACTCTATATACTTGTCCAGAGATTGTCTTGATTTTTTGTATTTCACCCTTATTAAATTTATTCATATATCTTAGAAATTTTGCTGCGTTATTTTCTTTGGAAAATGAACCAACTTGAACATATACCTCTTTATTATATCTTGAATTTAACGTAGCTGATTTGGGTTTTGCTATTTTTTTTGAATTATAATTTTTAACTTTTTTATTAATTCTATTGGAATCATTATTTCTTTTGGCCTGAGATGATAAATCAAATTCTATCTCTTTTACAGGCTGTTTGATGTTTGATTTTTGAATATTTTTTGCAAGAGAGTCCTCTATGGTTGATGACGAGAATTTGGCAAAATTTCTATTATTTTTATTAATATAATTCTTATTATTATTTAGAGGCTTCTTATTTACAGATGAACTGCTTGTTTTAGCTTTCTTAAAGTGACTATTTTTAAAATTAGACATATTATTCTCCTGGTGAGCATTGTTAATCTCTACCATGTCTTTTGTTGCACTATATAAATGACCTTGTTGCGCTAGGGCTTTTAAATTCAAATCAGGAATTCTAGTGATAATTTTTCGCGACTTGCCATTAACGTCAACTAGTCTTATCTGAGGCTTACTATCTTTAAAAATGCATGAAGATAATATTAAAAGCTGTATAATACAAAAAATATGAAAAATTAGGCGAGTCATAAAAAGAAATTTAATATTCAGATAAAACTACAAAGTAATCTTTTTTTTGCAAAAATAAATTTGCTTTTAATAAAAACTAAATTGCTCTGTTGATTTATAAAACTAATTTATGCTTTCTTTTTTTCAACCATTGATATTGAATCATTATTTTGCTTGCTATCTTCTTGATTTGAGTATTTTAAAATTAATGGCTTAGATTCAAGAACCACTTCTTTTGTGACTCTAGCAGATTTAACATTTTTGAGCGATGGCACTTCAAACATTGCATCAAGAAGAATTTTTTCAACTATTGCTCTTAAACCTCTAGCTCCAGTTTTTCTTTCAATTGCTTTTCTAGATATTTCTTTTAAAGCATCATCATCAAATTTTAAATCTACATTATCAAGAGAGAATAACTTGCTATATTGCTTTACAACAGAATTTTTAGGCTCTGAAAGAATTTTAGTAAGGTCACTTTCTGTTAAACCGTCAAGGGGAGCAATTACTGGTAATCTTCCTACTACTTCAGGAATTATACCATATTTTACAAAATCTTCTGGCTCAACATTTTTAAATATGTCTCTTCTATCGCAATCATCTTTTTCTCTAACATCAGCACCAAAACCAATTGCAGTTCCTTTACCTCTTGAAGCAATTATTTTTTCAAGTCCTGAAAATGCTCCCGAGCATATAAATAATATATTTCTAGTATCAATTTGAACATATTCTTGCTGAGAACTTTTACGTCCTGGTTGTGTAGGAACAGAGGCCACTGTACCTTCGATGATTCTTAACAAGCCTTGCTGAACTCCTTCACCAGATATATCTCTTCGCGCCTGATCGTCAGTTTTTCTGGCAATTTTATCTATTTCATCAATATATACTATACCTCTTTGCGCTCTTTCAATGTCGTAATTTGCTACTTGAAGCAGTCTACCAATTATATTTTCAACATCATCACCAACATAACCAGCTTCAGTCAGAGATGTTGCATCTGCCATGGTAAATGGCACATCAATAATTCTAGCCAATGTTTGGGCAAGAAGAGTTTTACCGCAGCCAGTTGGCCCAATCATTAAAATATTAGATTTATTAATTTCAACACCACTATTTTCACTAGTCGAATTGGAGTCCACTCTTTTATAATGATTATATACAGCAACTGATAATGCTTTTTTAGCATGATCTTGGCCTATAATATACTCATCTAATACTTTAAGTATTTTTTTTGGGGTTAGATCATCTTTACTTTTGTTGATCGGTGACTTTTTTTGCTCTTCCTTAAGAATGTCCATCCCAAGGGTAATACATTCATTGCATATTAATGCAGTTGGTCCAGCAATAAGCTTTTTAACTTCATTTTGTGATTTACCACAAAATGAACATACTAACTCTTTATCATTATCTTTGTTATCAGTCATATCTATATAATATTAATTATAATTGAATTATATCAAAATTATTTATATTAGTCTATTAAAATTTAACTTTTAATATCAATTCTATTTTGGATTACTTGATCAATCAATCCAAAGTCTTTTGCTTCTTGAGCAGACATAAAATTATCTCTCTCCATTGCTTTTTCAATTACAGAAATCTTTTGACCTGTATGAGAGGCATATATTGAGTTTAATCTCTTTTTAAGTTTTAATATCTCTTGAGCATGAATTTCAATATCTGTTGCCTGCCCCTGAAATCCACCTGATGGCTGATGTATCATGACGCGAGAATTTGGCAATGAGAATCTTTTACCAGGGGCTCCAGCGCTTAATAATAATGATCCCATTGAAGCAGCTTGCCCAATACATAAAGTTGCAACATCGGGCTTTATATATTGCATTGTGTCATACATTGCTAAACCTGATGTAACAACTCCCCCAGGTGAATTAATATAAAAATAAATATCTTTTTTTGGGTCTTCTGATTCTAAAAAAAGAAGCTGTGCAACAATTAATGACGAAACTTGATCTTGAACTTGACCTGAAAGAAATATAATCCTTTCTTTTAATAAACGCGAATATATATCGTAAGATCTTTCACCTTTAGATGTTTGCTCAACAACCATTGGCACTAGATAGCTTGCTTTTTCGATAATAGATTCTGACATTTTAAAATAATTAAGATTAATATATAGATTAATATATCTATAAATACCAATATTGACATTTAGACATTATGTGAAATATAATTTATTTATAAAAACTAATAGTTAAAATTCTAGTTAATTTTTTAAAAATTTAATTAATTAAATCAAAAATGAATAATAATAACCAATCTACAAATAGCGACAGTAATAAAAGTGGAGAAAATAAACCACATGATCAGCAACAAAAACAGCAAAACTCTTCACAACCTAAAAATGACGCTCAAAATGAACCCCAAATTAATAATGAAATAAATAATCTAAACCAAGAAATTGCATCTCTTAAAGATAAAAATCTTAGATTATTAGCCGAGCTGGATAATATTCGTCGAAGATCAAAAGAAGATATTGAAAAAACTGCAAAATATGCAATTTCTAACTTTGCTTCTGATTTAGTACCATCAATTGAAAATTTTTTTCTTGCAAGCTCTAATGCTCCTATTGAAGAGCTTGAAAAAACTACCAATCTAAAAAATTACCATCAAGCCATTGACATGACCCATAAAGAATTGATAAAAACATTACAAAAAAATAATATTACCAGAATATATCCAATTAAAGAAAAATTTAACCATAATCTTCACGAAGCAATTTCTCGCATAGAATCTAAAGAAGAAGAAGGAATTGTTCTTCAAGTAATTCAAGCTGGTTATCAAATTGGAGAAAGGCTTATTAAACCAGCACTAGTAAGTGTGTCTAAAAAAGCGTCATAGATATTAATTAGCTATTTTTAAGCAAATTATATTTACTATTGCACCCATCAAATCACGATTAAATTCAATATTAATTATTTAGTTTTTTATGAAACAAGAATTGCCGATAATTGCTGCAAAGCATCCTTTTAAAGTTGAAGTTAAAGCAGGCCAGAAATATTCTTGGTGCTCTTGTGGAGCTGCAAAAAAGCAACCATTTTGCGATGGCTTACATAAAAATTACCGCGATGAAAATGGTGATTGCATTATGAAATCTGTTAAATATGTAGCCCAAAAAGATGAGGTCATATTTTTCTGTGGTTGCAAAAAAAGTAAGAATGGTGTTTTTTGCGATGGATCTCACAAATATTTGTAAATTTTATCAATGAAGCCTAAAAATAAATTATCAAACCTAAAATCACTATTACCTTTTTTCATACCATATAAAAAAGAAGTTTTTTATGCTGCCATTGCTCTTGCTGTTACAGCATTAATGGTTTTATTTTTTGGAGAAGCTTTAAAATATCTAATTGATTATGGATTTGCCAAGAAAGATCAAAAATTTCTCAATCTCATTTTAATATCCTTTTTTATAGCAGTTATAATACTTGCAATTGCAGGATATTTCCGCTCTTACATTGTTAACTCTGTTGCTGAAAAAGTTATTGCCAATCTTAGAAGCAAAATATATAACCACATTATTAATGTTTCAGCGCAATATTTTGAGATTCATAAAACTGGCGATGTAATATCTAGATTAACAGTTGATACTGTGGTATTATATAACATAATTAGCAGCAATATCTCATTTTTTTTAAGAAATTTAATATTATTTTTTGGCGGGATCATATTCCTATTTCTTACCAATATAAAGCTTAGCATGATATCAATTGCTCTAATACCAATTGCTATATCGCCAATCATTATTATGGGTGGCTCAATAAAATCCTTATCTCTAAGGCTACAAGAGGCAATTGCAGATATGGGATCTCATATAGAAGAAACTATTAACGGCGTTAAAACAGTGCAGTCATTTTCATGTGAAAAGAAAGAATCTGATAATTTTTTAAATTATGCCACAAAAACTCTAAAAATATCTATTTCAAAAATCAAAAAAAAATCTCTTCTAATTGCCGTAGTAATTGCAATGTCATTTAGCGCCGTTGGAGTTGTATTATGGTTTGGTGGCATGATGGTAATTAATAATGATATGAGTTCAGGAGATTTATCATCCTTTATATTTTACTCAATAATTATATCTACATCGCTAGTTTCCATGAGTCAAATCTCTGGACAACTTCAAACAGCATCAGCTGCTGCAAGAAGAATATTTGATATTATTGAAGTTGAATCACCAGTAAAAGAAAATAATAAAAATATTCAAAAATTTAATCAAAAAATTACCATTAATTTTCAAGATGTTAATTTTTACTATCCTAGCGTTAAAAATAAACTAATAATCAATAATTTTAACCTTGAAATTAAGCCTAATGACAAAATTTCAATTGTTGGTATTAGTGGCTGTGGTAAAAGCACCTTGCTTCAATTATTGCTTAGATTTTATGATATTTCTAATGGCAAAATTTCGCTTAATAATATCGATATCAGAGATCTAAGCTTTGAAAGCTTAAGGCAGAACTTCTCATATATTGCTCAAGATCCTTTTATATTTTCAGGCACAATATATGAAAATATTACTTATGGCAGTCACGAAACTAGCAAAGATATTATTAATAAATTAATTGACGACACACCGACATTAAGCTTTATTAAATCAATGCCCGATGGCATAGATAGCTATGTTGGCGAAAAAGGCATAAAATTATCAGGAGGAGAAAAACAAAGAATTGCCATTGCTCGAGCCATTATCAATAAAGCACCAATATTGCTTTTAGATGAAGCAACTTCGTCACTTGATAATGAGAATGAAGCACTAGTGCTTGAAACAATAAGTAAAATGGCAGAAAATAAAACCGTTATCACCGTGGCTCATAAATTAAGCGCAATAATTAAATCCAATAAAATAATCTATATTAATAATGGACAAATTGCAGAAATTGGCACTCATGATGAGCTAATAAAACTAAAAGGACTATATCGCAAAATGTATGATGTGGAAATTTCTCATTAAATTTGCTATATAAGATATAAATTTATCCAAGCGAATAAATTACTTTTTTAGAAATTAATCTTTATTTTATCTAAATATCGCTTTAGCGACCTTTATATTGTTGATCCAATATTAATTTTACAATATCGGGCTCAATTGATAATCCAGGAGATTTTTCACCCAGCCTTGGATGATTAATCATTGCAAAAGCCTCTTTTCTTTTTTGATAATCTTCAAAGACTCTTTTAACAGATTCATCTTTTGCAAAATCAACAGGCTTTATCTTACCCATTTTTTCAATTAAAAGATCAGCTCCTTCATCCATTAAAAGCTTTATAGCCTCTATATTATTATTTTTTGCAGCATAATGTAGTGGGGTTGCGCCATATTGATCTTGCTCATTAATATCAATACCCGTTTTATTTAGCAGATCTACAAACTGATCATTATCGATATCAAATCTTTCCCTAATTATATAATGTAAAAGAGGAATCTGCCTTTCATTATCCTGAGACTGTTCTACGAGAAATTTAGCCACTTTAAACTTTTCTTGCTCTAAACATAAAGGAATAGCTTTAAAGTCAGCTACCATCTTTTTTTCATCTATGCTAGAAATTTGGAAAGTAACTAATTGCGTAATATTATTTATAATTTGCTCTTCATTTATATTTTCTTCTATTTTTTCAATAATAGTATCTGCAAATTTTTTATTAAGCTTATCCCCTTCCCATCGAAGATATTCAAGTCTTTTTTCAAATTGGTCCATAATTTTCTTAATTAATTAAAATAAACTATATTTATATTATAGCATATTTTTTGACCAAAATCAAATTTAGCGTTTTTATCAATAATAAATGATTTTAACTAAATTGATATCTTGAAAATAATTAATGGAAATTTAGAAGTAATTTAGTATTAAATTTAGCCAAAAAAATCTCCCATTTTTTTGAAAAAGCTTTCAGAATTTGGGCTATTTTTTTTGTTAGATATTAATTGATCCAACTCTTCTAGTAATTCGCGCTCTTTTTTACTAATATTTACTGGCACTTCAATTTTTGCCTTAACAAACATATTACCCCTTCTGCCACCTGAATTCATGATATTCATACCTTTTGATTTAAGACGAAATGGGTCGTCATGTTGAGTGCCTTCAGGAATTTTTAGGCGCGCCTTAGCGCCATCAATAGTAGGGATATCAACATGTCCACCAAGTGCTGCTGTTGTTAATTTAATAGGAACATCAAAATATATATCATCGCCTTTTCTTGTAAAAAATTCATGCTTTCTAACAGAAACAAAAACATATAAATCTCCGGCAGGACCCCCTCTTTGACCAGCTTCACCTTCATTGCTAAGCCTGATTCTGCTTCCATCTTCAACTCCAGCAGGAATTTTAACCGACAAGGTTTTATTTTGACTTGATCTTCCTTGACCATTACATGCGCCACATGGATCTTTTATGATTTCACCAGTACCATTACAAGTAGTGCACGCCCTTTCAACTATAAAAAAACCTTGCTGCGCCCTAATTTTACCACTACCATTACATGTTGTGCATGTGCTTGGCTTTTCTTTAGAAGCAGATCCGGTTCCATCGCATTTTTTACAATGCTGCATAATATTAAATGAGATTTTTTCATCGCAGCCCTCAAAAGCCTCTTTTAGTGATATGTCGATATTATATCTAACATCTGAACCTCTTTGCGCTGCACTTCTTTTATTTGACCTTCCTTGATTTGAAAAATCTGAAAATATATCTGAAAAATTACTAAAAATATCATTAAAATCAAAACCCTCAAAACCACTAGCTCCTCCATTTTGTGAAAAAGCTTGATGACCATATTGATCATATGCACCTCTTTTTTGATCATCTTTTAATATTTCATATGCCTCTGTTGCTTCACGAAATTTAGCTTCAGCTTCTTTATTGCCAGGATTGCGATCAGGGTGATATTGCATTGCCAATTTTCGATATGCCTTCTTAATTTCTGCCCCATTGGCATTTTTAGAAATTCCTAAAATTTCGTAATAATCTCTTTTTTGCGACATTTAAAACTGATAAATTATATATTATTTTGTAAAAAAATCTGTTATTTTGCGCTTAATTTTTCTTATAAATTATCTATTTAAGTACAAGTTAAAATAGTGAAATAAGCACCAATAATTTAACAAAATTTATTAAATTGATAAAAAACTTGCCAAGATTTTAATATATTAGGATATAATAATTAAAATAATTTTTACAAGTTTAAAAATTTATGTTCAGCAATAGATTATAGCTTGTTAATTTAATAAAAAATTAAGTAATTTTTTAATTGCAATTGCCCTATGTGAAATCTGATCCTTTATTTCGGGCTCCATTTCACCAAAAGTTAAATTATCATTATCTCTGATAAAAATTGGATCATAACCAAAACCTAATTTACCTCTTGGATTATTGCATAATGTGCCATCCACTCTTGCTTCAAAAGATTTATATTTATTGATAAATGGGTTATATATGGTAATATTACATGTAAAAAAAGCTTTTATTTTTGACGATAAATCAATATTTTTTTGCTTTAACATAGAATTTATTTTATTAAAAGCATAAGTAAAATCTGTTGCTTTAGTTTCTTCATTATAAGCAAATCTTGAAGAATATATACCAGGCTGATTGTCAAGATCAGGAATTGAAAAGCCAGAATCATCTGCAATTGCAATCATATTTGACATTTTAGCGTAATATTTAGCCTTAATTATTGAATTTTCTTCAAATGAGTTACCATCTTCTACTGGTTCTTTGATATTGTAATTATCGGGGGATTCAAAATGAACATTTAATGCATATAATATGTTAGAAATTTCAGTGAATTTACCCTTATTACCTGTCGCAATAATGATTTTATTAGTTTTAAAATCATTATTGGTAATAGCCATATTAGTTTTATTTGTAAATTAAATATAATTATTTGAGCTAAATTTATGTAGCGCAAATTAATAAAAATATTTACATCACCAAAATGAAGGCCTATAAATTAAAGCCCAGAAATTTATACAGATAAACGAAAATCTAAATTAAGATTCACTGCTATCTTTACTCTCTAAATCTTTTTTATTTTCTTGATCTTGAGATTCTGACTTTATATTAGTCTCTTTAGCGTCAGTCTCTTTGGCATCAGTCTCTTTATTGTCAATCTGCTGATCTTTAACCTCTTGAGACTCTGCATTTGGTTGTGCATTTTCTTGTTTTGCATCTTGCTTAGCGGCTTCTTCTTGGGCTTTTTTCTCGGCTTCTTCTTTGGCTTTTAATTTTGCTTCTTCTTTAGCTTTTTCTTCAAGCTCTTTTTGCTTTTCAAGCTTTTCTAAGGCTTTTTTCTTTAAATTACTACCTTTTGCTTTTGGCTGAAATTTTGGCGCATATTTTTCTGCACCTTTAACACCTAAAGCAATTAAAAATTTTGCAACTTTTTCACTTGGTTGAGCACCAACTGATAACCAATATTCAATTCTATCTTTTTTAATAGTAACTCTATTTTCATTGTCTTTTGCAAGTAATGGATTATATGTTCCTACTTTTTCAATAAAGTTTGAATCTCTTGGTGAAGTAACTTCAGTTACCAATATACGATAATAAGGGCTTTTTTTTCTTCCACCTCTAGCTAAACGAATTTTTAACATTTACAAATTATAATTAATAAAAAAAATATTACCCATAAATAAGTAATAATAACCTATATACGATAATAACAATAATTACTTTTTTCAAGTAATATTTAAACCTTTTCAAGCCAAAAATAAAAGAAAGAAAAACTTTAGGCTAATTATATTTCTTGCTAATAATTAAGAATATATTAATTCTTGAATTTTGGTAAAAAATTATCGATCATTTTTTGTGATAATTCCTTAATATTGCCTTTAGATAAATTTCCTAAATTAAATGGTCCATAGGAAATTCTCACCAATCTGTTAACTTTTAATCCAAGAAATTCCATAACTTTTCTTATTTCTCTATTTTTGCCTTCTTTTAATGATAAAATAAGCCAACTATTTGTTGATTGACTTTTTTCGATCTTAACTTCACTAAATTTATATTTAATATTATCTATGGTTATGCCATTAATTAAGTTTTTTAATCGATTTTCATTTATTTTACCATGCACTCTTACTCTATATTTTCTGATCCAACCAGTCTTAGGAAGCTCAACATATCTTGCCAGCTCTCCATTTGTGGTCATAAGCAATAATCCTTCACTATTATAATCTAGCCGACCAATTGATATTAATCTTGGCAAGTCACTTGGCAATATATTAAATATGGTTTTACGATTCTTAGGATCAAAATTTGATGTTATAAAACCAGCTGGCTTGTGAAATATCCATAATCTTGTTTTTTGCTTATTATTGATTAATTTATTATCAATTTTAATTGATTCATCAGATATTAAAATTGCTGGTGATTCTATAATTTTACCATTAACAGCTACTCTACCTTCAAATATCAACTTTTCAGCTTCTCTTCTTGAGCAATATCCAGAATCAGCAATTACTTTTGCTATTCTTGGCAACTTATTATTTGTCATTATTATTTAATTTATATTTTTTGGCAGCATTTACAAAGCTTTCAAATATTTTAGTATCATGTTGACTAGACTCAAATTCAGGATGCCATTGAACCCCAACTAAATATGGGTGATCTTTATCTTTAGACTCAATTGCTTCAATAATACCGTCTATTGCCTTTGCTGAAATTAGCAAATTATCTCCTAATTTATTAACCGCTTGATGGTGAGATGAGTTTGTTTTGATTTTTTCACGACCAATTATTTCATATAATTTAGAATTCTTATCTAATATAACATCATGATATGGGGTAACATAGTCTTCATATCCGTCAATTTTAGATTGCTCATGATTAATATAAATATTGTGATCTGGAATATGCTGAATTGCACTTCCATTATGCAAAACATTGATTAAACTTAAACCATTACAAATTCCTAGAAATGGCATTTTTTTTGATAATGCCTTTTTAGCAATAGCATATTCAAAATTTTCCCTTACCTCGTTAAGCTTTACTTCGGGGTGAACTGCTTCACCATATCGCTTAGGATTAATATCAAAATAACCTCCGACAATAAGAATTGCATCAATTGAATTGAGATAGTCATCAATTAATCCGTAATCATATGGTAATATAATAGCCGCTCCACCATTTTTATTAATCATTTCAACATGATTAACCCTTAATGCATAAAAATTTTTTACAGAATATGATCCCTTTTCTCCCTCATTAAAATCTGGAACTATTCCAATAACAGGCTTTGATGATTTCATAAATATTTATTTGATAATTCTTTTGAACTTGCAAGTGCAGCAATTGTTGCAATCAAACTATTAACCAGCCTTAATTCATTGCTATTATATTCTTGATTTATTCTCTTTGAATCAAGATTTAATATATCATAGAAATTTGCTCCATTGGCATTTAAACTATTAATGTCATCTCTATTTTCATTAACTCTAAATAGGTTGCCAATAACTTTGCCATTTATCATATATAATAGCGGTTCCGCCGACTTATTATCTATTTTATGAATTGTTGGTATAGCTTCTTGAATAATTACTTTTGAGTTCTTAACCAGACCCTTAGTAATATTCATTTTATTGCGATTTTTTTTATTAATATTAATTATTTCATCTACATTTTGCACCATCCATACAGCCATGCCATATGTACCACAATCGGCTTTTATATAACATGCTGGCTGGTAATTAATATTGTTTCTTTTATATTCTTCTTTAATATTGCCCAACATTATCTCAACCTTGTGAGCTAAATTTTCAATGCCAGATTTTGCCTTGAAATCTATATTATCACATAAATCTATTTTAGTTGAAATTAACCATGGGTTAATATCTAATATTCGAGCAATTTCATTTGCTATTTCATTATAATTAGTAAAATGCTCAAATTTACTTCTATTATACCATCCAATCTTAGGATTAGGCCATATTTCAGTTACACTATTTCTTATAATATCAGGCAAACCATCTGATAAATCATTATTTAATATAGCTAGATCTGCTACAAAATTTTCAGTATATAGTTTATTATTAGAATCTATTAATAAATCATTGATGGTTATTTTATCTCCCTTATCAAGTTCAATATTTTTTAATTGATTATTTTCACAATTTATATTGCAAATCTTAACATTAAAATTTTTGGATAGCATTTTATATATTGTGGCTATATTTTCTAAATAATTAATGTTTCTATTGTTATTTTCTGGAATGATGATTATATTCTTAATTTGTGAATTTTTTTCAGTAATTGCTGCGTAAGATTCTTTTATTGCATTATTTAATGATCGCACTCTAAGATTATTAAATCCTGCAGGAAAGCAGTTTGTATCTACTCCAGCAACTTTAAACCCGCTATTTCTTATATCCACAGAATTATAAAATAAAGCATTATTAATTTTAAATTCTTTATCAAAGAAATCTGCTATTTTATCCTTATTGATGGTAATTTTTTGAGATAGTAATTTTGTAATTTTATCCATTGTTCATCGCGAAATATTTATCTCTTTTTAGTTATAATGGCGGCTTATTGAAATTACTTGCATATGACTTGTGTCGCCTTTTTGTTTGATTAATTTCAATAATTTCATAATTTATATTATGCTTTTTTGCATAATTAATTGCTAGCTCTTTTGAGCTAAAGTTAATATTAATTTGTTCATCCATATTATCGCTACCAAGCCAATTCATAATATTAGATTTTTTCTTATGATTTTCGCTTGAGCTGAATTTAAGAAACCAATCATTTTTACCACAAATTCCTGACTGGTTTGAGCATTTTGATTTTTGATAAATTACTGCAATCATGATTTAAAATAAAAAAGGAGAGCCTTGCTACGAGACTCTCCTTGTAATATGAAATAAATATATAGGATTATCGTCTTTCGCCAAATAATCTTAGCAACATTATAAATAGATTTATAAAATCCATATATAAGTTTAAAGCTCCTACAACAGCCATTTTATTTGATAACTCAGAATTTCCTGCAAATTGATAATAGGTTTGCTTAATTCTTTGTGTGTCATATGCTGTAAGACCAATAAAAATCAACGAACCAATAATAGATATAGCAAAATATAATGCCGGACTTTTAAGAAAAATATTAACTATCATAGAAATAATTATGGCAAATAAACCCATCATCAAAAATGAACCCATTGAAGTTAAATCTTTTTTGGTAGTATATCCATATAAACTCATGGCTCCAAATACTGAAGCAGTTATAAAGAATACTCTAGTTACACTTGCAGCTGTATAGGCAATAAAAATTGTTGAAAGCGATAAACCCATAAGGGCTGCGTATATCCATAGATATGTTTTAGCTTTCTGTGCTGATATTGAATTGAGCTTATAGCTAAAAAAGAAAACAAAGCCTAATGGGGCTAGCATTACAACCCATGCCAAAGGGCTACCAAAAATTAAAGCCATCAATGCAGGAGAGCTTGCGGTTAATAAGGCTATCAAACCAGATATGCCAAGAGCTACTGACATATGATTATATACTTTAAGCATATATTCTCTAAGAGAAGCATCATATGTTGTTGATTTGGAGGCTGCAGAAGCAAAAGAAAAAGATCTGTTATTAAAGTTAGACATTTTATTTATAACATTTAATTAATATCTATATATAATATTTAATTTTTTTATTTAATAAGTAAACCATTAAATACAAGTTTTATAGTAATAAATATTAAGATGAACTCAATATTAGCGCTCAATGGTATAATGGGTGTTGGAAAATCGACGATTGGTAAAAAGCTAGCGGAGCAAATTAATTATTATTTTATAGATCTTGATAGCGAAATTGAAGATAGATTTGGTTGCTCAATTAATGAAATTTTTTCTAAAAAGGGTGAAGAATATTTTAGAGAAATTGAATATAAATTATTAAATGAAATTATTACAAGAAATGAAAAAATAGTAATTGCGCTTGGAGGTGGAACTTATATATATGAAAAATCTAGAATATTACTACAAAATAATGCTAGTACTATATGGCTAAATTCCGACCTTGATGAAATTTTTAATAGACTTAGAAATAAAAATAACAGACCATTGCTCAATTTTGGCAATAAGAAAAAAATTTTACAGGATTTAATTGCAAAAAGAAATCCAATTTATCAAGAATCAAATTATATGATCAACATCTATAAAAAGAAAAGTGATCAATTAGTTAATGAGATAATTAATTTATTAAGTGAAAATGATTGAAAAAATTGACGTTAAACTGGCAAATAGAAGCTATAATATATTTATTGGCAATGACGCTATAAAAAAATTACCAGAATTTTTAGAAACAAAGAATTATAGCAAAATATTTCTAATAACTGATTATAATGTAGCTAATCATCATTTAGATTCAATTAAAAAAATATTACCAAATATAGAATATTTAATTGCAGACTCTGGAGAGCAAACCAAAGCTTTTCAGCCTTTACAAGATTTATGTGAAAGAATATTGGCCCTTGGAATTGACAGAAATTCACTAATTATCGCTTTTGGTGGCGGTGTCATTGGTGATTTATCAGGATTTGCTGCCTCCATTTTACTTAGAGGTGTTGATTTTATTCAAATACCAACCACTTTACTTTCTATGGTTGATAGCTCTGTAGGTGGTAAAACTGGTATAAATTGCAAAAGTGGTAAAAATTTAATAGGATCTTTTTATCAGCCAAAATTAGTGATTTGCGATACTAATTTTCTTAACTCATTATCTTTAAGACAAATAAGAGCCGGATATGCTGAAATTTTTAAATATAGCCTAATTGCCGATAAAAATTTCTATGATTTTCTGATAGAAAATTTTTCTAAAATATTACTGTTAGAAGATGATGTAATTATTAAATCAATAAGAAAATCATGCGAAATTAAAGCAAAAATAGTTAATCAAGATGAGCGAGAATCAGGCCTTAGGATGATATTAAATTTTGGTCATACATTTGCCCATGTCTTAGAAGCTGAAACTGATTATAGCAATATCTTAAATCATGGCGAAGCTGTAGCAATTGGTATGGTTATGGCTGCAAAAATGTCTGTAAATCTTAAATTGCTTGATGAAAAAATATATTATAACATTAGAAATCATATTCAAGAATGTGGCTTTAAAATAAATTTGCGCCATATCAAAAATTATTGGAATTCAATAAAGCTATGTAAATATCTTGCCAAAGATAAAAAAAATGAAAAGAACAAAACTCGTTACATATTATTAAAAAACATTGGTAGTGCTACTTCAGCAAAACTTGAATCTAACGATGAATTTGTTAAGGTTTTAAAAAATTTTGGCGCCCATTAATCCAAATTAGATCTTGTTTATTGAGATCTCAAATTGTAAAATTCATATTATTTTAATTTAATCACAATTTTATGTCTATAAATAAAGTTATTTTGGTTGGCAATGTTGGTCAAGACCCTGAAATTAGATCAACTCAAGATGGTAGAGAAATTGCTAATTTTTCTCTTGCTACATCTGAAAGCTGGAAAGATAAAAACACTGGAGAAAAAAGAGATAAAACCGAATGGCACCGAGTTGTAATTTTTTCACAAGGTTTAGTGGGAATTACTAAAAATTACATCAAAAAAGGAACTAAGCTCTATCTTGAAGGTCAATTACAAACCAGAAAATGGACAGATAATCAAGGAATCGAAAAATATACCACTGAAATTGTGTTGCAAAATTATAACTCATCATTGCAACTACTTGATTCAAGAGGTGGATCTAATGATAACCAATTTGATTCAACTCCAGCTACAAAGCAACCATCCTCATCTAGTAATAATTTTGCTGTTGAAGAAAATGACGATGAAATCCCTTTCTAACAAAATTTTTTAATATCCAGCTAGATGGCCGAAATTACAATTAACAATAAAAAATATAATGTTGATGACAATCTCACCATTATTCAAGCATGTGAGGTTGCTAATATTGAGATTCCACGCTTTTGTTATCACGAAAAATTAGCAATTGCAGGAAATTGCAGAATGTGTCTTGTTGAAGTTGTTGGGGGCCCTCCAAAGCCTGTTGCTTCTTGTGCTATGCCCATTTCTTCAGGCATGGAGATTAGAACCGACTCACCAATGGTAAAAAAAGCTCGTGAAGGAGTTATGGAATTTTTACTTGCTAATCACCCTCTAGATTGCCCAATATGCGATCAGGGCGGCGAATGTGATTTACAAGATCAGGCATATCAATATGGCAAAGGTTTTAGCGAGTATATTGAGGATAAAAGATCTGTTAAACCTAAGGATATGGGTCCGTTAATAAAAACCTATATGACTCGTTGTATTCATTGCACAAGATGTGTTAGATTTATGGAAGATATTGCAGGAACCAACGAAATTGGCGCAATAAATCGTGGTGAAGAAATGGAAATTGCTACATATCTTGAAAAATCAATCACTTCAGAACTATCTGGCAATATTATTGATTTATGCCCGGTTGGGGCCCTTACTTCAAAGCCATATGCTTTTAAAGCCAGAAGCTGGGAATTAACAAGCACTGACTCAATTGATATTATGGACGCTATTGGCAGTAACATTTCAATTGACACAAAAGGGTCTGAAGTTATGAGAATATTGCCCAGAGTAAATGAGGAAATAAACGAAGAATGGATTTCAGATAAAGCAAGATTTTGCTATGATGGACTAAAATATCAAAGATTAGACAAATATTATATAAAAAAACAAGGTAAATTAGTCTCTTGCTCTTACAAAGAAGTGCTGAATGATATTGCACAAAAATATGAATCATTAAATAAAGATGAAATTGCCATATTTTCAGGTCAACTCTCATCTTTAGAAGAAATATTTATGCTTAACCACCTATCTCATAAGGCAGGGATCACAAATAAAGAATGCAGATTAGCAAATCAAAAAATTAGCCATCAAGATTCTTCATCTTTTTTATTTAACACTAAAATAGAAAATATCGATCAAGCAGATTTTTGCCTTCTTATTGGAACTAATCCAAGGCTTGAAGCGCCAATCTTAAATGCAAAAATTCATCAAAGATATATTAGTGGCAATTTAAAAATTGCTTCAATTGGATGCGATTCCGATTTAACATATAAATATAAAAATTTAGGCGATGATTTATCCATTCTAAATGAAATTTTATCCAATAAATCAGAAATCTGTAAAGAAATAAAAGAAGCCTCATTTCCAATTATGATTATTGGACAAGAGGCCGTTTCCATTAAAGAAGGTTTTAATGTGATAGAGCTATGCAAAAAAATTGCTCAAAAATATAACTTCATTACTCAAGATTATAATAACCTTAATTATCTATCTAGATCAACAGGGTTAGTTAATGGTATGGCGCTTGATTTTACTAGTGAAAAAAACTGTCATAATATATTAGATGAGTGCCAAAATGATCAAATAAAAATGGTAATATTGCATAATGTTGATGATGACATTGATTTTAATAAAATCAAAAATTGCTACACAATTTATATTGGATCTCATGGCGATAAAGGTGCCCACAATGCCGATATAATTATACCATCTAACTGCTTTACAGAAAAAACTTGTCATTATATAAATCTTGAAGGAAGAATCCAAAAGAGCAATAAAGCAATATTCAGTCCTACAAATGCTTTTGATGATTTTACTATAATTTCAGATATAGCAAAATCATGCAATATTAAGCTTGATTTCGACAATATTGAAGATGCAAGATCTGAAATTTTTAAAACTTTACAGCCAAGCAATAATTTTATAAAATCTAATTTTATTGAACCTAAAAAAGCTACGCCACAATTATCGCAAAAAATTAATTATCATAACTTTAATTATTACCTTACCAACCCAATTGCTAGATCATCTCCAACACTTACTATTTGCAGCAAAGAACTGGCCAATGATAATTAATATTTATTTGCCTTAAAATGTTTGGTAAAAATAAAATATCCAAGCCTCAAAACCACCAAGGAGATTTTCTTAATATCCAAGAAATATTTCATACTTTTCAAGGTGAGGGTCCTTTTTGTCTGAATCCTGCAATTTTTATAAGGCTTGGCGGGTGCAATTTAGCTTGTAAATTTTGCGATACTGAATTTGATAATTACCAAAAATTATCATTAAAACAAATTACTCAAGAAGTTAAAAAAATTAGCAAAAAATACCCTAACACAAAATTAATTATTCTAACAGGAGGAGAGCCATTAATTCAGCCAATTAATCAATTATGTCAAATTTTACTTGAGCAAAATTTTACCATTCAAATTGAAACTAATGGCACAATTTATCGTAAATTGCCAAAAGAAATTAAAATAATATGCTCGCCTAAAGTCACAAATAATAAATATCACAATATCAGAGAAGATCTTTTGCCTGATATTACAGCTTTTAAATTTCTTATATCTAAAACATTAAAAAATTACCAATCAATTCCAAATATTGGTCAATTTAAATATAATAGCGCAATATATGTTCAACCAATTGATGAATATGACGAAGTAAAAAACAAAAATAATTTAGAATATGCCAAATCACTATGCCTTAAAAATGGCTATAATCTCTCTCTTCAATTGCATAAAATTATTGGGGTAAAATAATCAATTGCCCCAAAGCCAATTATTTTATTTTTAATAATAAAATTTATGTTTTTTTTATTAACCCCTCCAAGTGGTAATATATTTTTGTATATTTTTAATATTTTAATTAATTCAATTTTACCAAGATTATTTTGACCTGGATGACTTGTTGTTTTAAAAATAGGCGCAATAAATAATAAATCTATTGGGTAATTTTTTAATTTAAAAATTGTTTTAATATTATGAGCAGCAATACTTATTATAAAATTTTTATCTTTCTTAGCCAGAATTAAATCATGGCTTTTTATATTATCCTTATCTGAAAAATGAACACCATGCGCCTTGACTTTTTGAGCTAATTTTATATCCTTAGCAACAATAAATTTGATCTTATATTTTATTGCATATTTTATTAAATTACTGGCTTCTTGGAAGCGCTGATTATAATCTAATTGATATTGACGATATATAAAAAAACTACCTTGTGGTAATTTACTAATAATTTCTATAAAATTATGTCCACTTTTAATATCGCTAAAATATATCAATTTTAAATTAGACAATATCATAAATTATATTTAAATGAATAATATTTCTAAAAATTTATACTTAATTGAAGATAAAATCAACAAAGCATGTAATTTATATCATAGGAAACGCAAAGATATAAATCTAATATGTGTTTCCAAAACAATTTCTAGCGATAAAATAATAGCTGCAATAAAAAAAAATTATCTTAATTTTGGAGAAAATTACATTAATGAATCTTGTGAAAAATGGCCAGAAATTAAAGAAAAATTCCCTCAAACAAAATTACATTTTATCGGTCATTTACAAAGTAATAAAGCTAAAATTGCTATAAAATTATTTGACTTTATTCATAGTATTGACAGCAAAAAACTAGCAAAAGAAATAGCTAAGGAATCAATCAAACAAAATAAAAAAATACAATGCTTTATTCAAGTTAATATAGGTCAAGAACCTCAAAAAAACGGTATTGCAATTGATGAAATTACTGATTTTTTAGAATTTTGCCAACAAGAATGTCATCTAAATATCGTAGGATTAATGTGTATACCTCCAAATAATGAATTAGCAGCACCCTATTTTGCCTTATTGGCAAAAATTGCCAAAAAACATGATTTACCTAAATTATCAATGGGCATGACAAGCGACTTTGATCAGGCAATTGCTCTAGGCGCAACTCATATTAGAATTGGCACGGCAATTTTTGGTCCCCGTCAAAATTCTAACAATTGACAGCTTAGATTTACTTATATAACATATTTAATTTAAAGCTTAAATGCAAATCACTTAGCTATTAAAATTGTTGTAAATAATCAGTTAATAAATTAATGACCAATTTCA
>JAUROA010000057.1 GCA_030835745.1 Alphaproteobacteria bacterium | reverse complement strand
TTGGAATATCAAAAAATAATATCTCTAACACAGTCACTATAAAAAATGCTATTATTGAGACCATTGAAAACGATCATAGCTTTAGAGATGACGATGAAAGCCTATTCTTTCAAAAAACCAAATCTTATAGGCAAAGCCTGGGCAAAGAGCCAAAATCAATTGGAAAAGGAATATCTTCAAAGTTATTTTCTTTTAGCAAAATTAATTCTAGCGCGTCAATTTTTAGATCAATCCCAAAAATCAATATTGCTGGAAGCAAATATCATAGATATGATCGCTTAGGGCAAAAAAAAGAATTTAGCCAGATAATGGGTGAAATTGCTCAAGATTCAGATTCTACTGAATTTAGCTTAAGCTTTAATAGCAACAAAATGGTAACAAGAATAAATGGTAGGCTTAATGAAAATCCGAAAAAAATTGATAAGTCATATATAGAAATATTATCCCCTATTTTGGCAGCAAGAATTGATGGCCAATTCACTCAAAAATCATCTAACATTGTGCAAAATAATTTTAATGGTAGCATAATAGCAAATATTACCGACTTAAAATCTTTTTATGGCAGTTATTTTAGCGATTATAATCTAATTTATAAGAAGCTAAATCATAATTTGCGACCTATAAAATTTAGCGCAAATATTTCAAGTAAAGATCAAGAAATTAAGGTTGGTGATATAATTTTTAATTCTGACCTGATAAATGGCTCGGGCGAGGCTAATATGAATCTGAAACAGAAGCGGCCAATTTTTGATTTTATCTTTAACATAAATAATCTTAATCTTGATTTAATGTGGTCTGGAGAAAGTATTAGCCTTGAAAAATTCCAAAATTTATTACTATCTTCATCAGCAAATACAGACAAAGCAATTTCGGATGATAAAAAAGAGCAAAATGACAATAATATTCAAGTTGACAAAATTGATCGCAAAATAGATATGACCGCAGAAATTAATATTAGCAATTTAACTTATCTAGACGGCGAAATAAAAGATGTAAGCATATATTTAAACGCTGAAGATAAGAATAACATAATGATAATGCCACTTTTATTCAAAACTCCTGATGGCGGCCTTTTCAGGGTTAGTGGAACTTTTAACAATGATAATATAATACCAAAATTTATTGGCAAATTTGACGCTAAGGGCAAGAATATGAAAGACATTTTTCAATGGCTGGGAATTAAGTCTCAAAACCTAAAAGTAAATGAATTTAACAATTACCTTCTTCATTCAGACATTCTATTAAAACCAGGAATGTCTAATTTCAGCAATATTTATCTTAATTTAAATAATAATGAAAGCGAGTTTCTTGGCAATGTATTAATTTCAAAAAATTCCAAGGACGAACATGATGTTAAGACAGATATCAATATCACAAATTTTGATGCTGATAAATATTTCTTAACTTCGGGACAAAATATATATTTATCTCCGGGCTCATTTCTTAAAAAAATTTTATGGCTTAACAATATTTCATATAATAATGACGTAAACCTTAAATTTGATAACCTAATTTATAATTCAGAGAATTTCAGCAATCAAAAAATTGGGTTTAACCTTGGAAGGGGGTTTTTTAAAGTTTATGATTTTGATGTTAAATCAGAAAAAAATAGTTTACGTGCCAACCTTTCAATAGATATCGCTCAGGCAGTGCCTGTTTTTAAAATTAGAGTTTTGGCAGATAAATTCTATTATAATTCAAAAAAAAGTAGCAATTTATCTAATTCTGATGCACAAAAAAAACAAAATAGTGATTTTGCCGACCAATTATTTGCCCTTCCTTCTCTCAGGGGGTTTAATGGCATTTTTAACCTAACTTTAAAGGATGTTACCATTGATGATCTAAATTTTAAAAATACCAAAATATATAGCGAACTATCAAATGGCACAATGAGAGATGCCAAAATAACTAGCCAGATTTTTGATGGTAGCGTTGAATTTAATGGATTTATTCAGGCCGGAATTGTTAAATCAATCAATGGCAATTTAGAGGGTAAAAATATTAACATAGAGGATCTTATAAAAAGAGCTACAAATTACAACAATCTTAGCGGCAAAGTTAATATTAACGCTGGCATATCCTCTTCTGCCGTTAATAAGGATGATTTTATAAAAAAACTATCTTCTAAAATTGTTTTTAACGCAAAGCCAATTGAACTTGAAGGCTACGGACTCAATGAGCTGGTTAAAAAAATGTTTATTGCCACAATAAATAATAAAAGCATCAAAGAGCCAGAAGCAATATTATTCAATAAGAATAGAGTAACAAAATTCGACCAGGCAACAGGAACAATTCAAATCAGCAATCATAATGATGCCAGATTTAAAGCCAGCATCAAGGCTCCGGCCATAAATTCTGTTCTTAGCGGCTCTTTTAGCATTAAAGATAAAACTGCTAGAGCCTTATTCAATTCGCTTTTTTTAACTGGAAATAAAGAAAAGCAAATTCCAATAAATATTGCTTCTAGCCTTATTTATAAAGATGAAAAATTCAAGCATTTAACTAATCTTGATCAAGTTAGACAATATCTTGGGCTGCCAACCAAATATGCCTATGATCCTAATGCAGATAAAGATGATGATAATAAGCAAATTGATTTTACCAAAGACTTTGAAGAGTTAAAAGATGAAGATTAGCAAAGTACTAAAATTAGCCAAATCTCAAAAAATTTCATGCCTTACATCTTATAGCTACAATATTGCCAAATTGCTTAACGATATATGCGATATTATTCTAGTTGGTGACTCTCTTGGAATGGTGCTTTACGGGATGGAAAACACTAGACAAGTAACTCTACAAATGATGATCGATCATGGCAAAGCTGTTGTTAAAGGGGCCAAATCCCCGTTAATTGTTGTTGATATGCCATTTGGCACTTATGAAAAATGTAAAAATCAAGCCCTGGAAAATGCCAAAAAAATTATATCTCAAACTAATTGTGACGCTGTAAAAATTGAAATTAATGAAGATATATTGCCTATATTGCACCATCTATGCAAAAATAATATAGCTGTAATGGGCCATATTGGGCTTTTGCCACAAAAATGCTTGGAATCTAAGCAATTTCAATATCAAGGTAAAGATGATAACTCAGCACAAAAATTGATAGAATTGGCAAAAAAAATCGAGGAATTTGGGGCCTTCTCAGTTGTAATAGAAGCGGTGCCAAAAAAAGTTGCTGATCAAATATGCCAATCTATCAAAATTTTAACAATTGGAATTGGCGCCTCTGTAAATTGCGATGGTCAAATTTTAGTAAGTGACGATATGCTTGGAATAAATGAAAATTTTAAACCTAAATTTTTAAAGAGATATTTTGATATGGCAAAAAATATTCGACAATCTGCTAAGAATTACAAAAAAGACATTATTTCACAAACATTTCCTGGGCAAGATAACATGCTATAAAAGCAAATCTAGGGCTCGCTTATGATATTAATTTAAAAGAAATATTTTAAAATAAAAAAGATTAAAACCACGTCAAAAATTCAATGACTTATATCAAAATTTATCCAATAAGATTAGTTAAAAGCCTGTGAATTACTGAAATAAGGTTGTTGTCTCTAAGTTGCTGGTGAAGCTGCGCTATCTTTGGCAGCCTCTGTTGCATCACCTTCTTTGACTTCATCAGTTTTAGATTTGCCGCGACCTATTATGCTGCAAATTAAGAATCTGTTCTTGTTAGAAAACTTAACCCCTTCAGGCAAGGTAATTTCATCTGACCAAACCTTGGCAGAAAGATGAAGAGCGTCAACCTTAACATCAATTAAAGATGGCAAATCATTAGCAATTGGACAAGATAATTTTGCTCTTCTATTGGCCACATGAAGAAAGCCTCCTCTTTT
The DNA here is from genome assembly GCA_030835745.1 of Alphaproteobacteria bacterium. Taxonomy (GTDB): domain Bacteria; phylum Pseudomonadota; class Alphaproteobacteria; order Rickettsiales; family UBA1997; genus UBA1997. The sequence continues at coordinate 8,770 of JAUROA010000057.1, read as the reverse complement.
GAGGCCAGGCGACTTATCCTTGCCAATAAAATTAAATTTTGCTGCTATTTCAATATTTTTAAGCCCTTCACATGATGCAAAATCAATATGAATTGGCCTTTGCGTGACTGGATCAAGACTAATATCTCTGGCAATATTTTTTGTTTTCTTGCCATCTATATCGATTTCAATGATTGTGGCAAATATATTGCCTTTGAAATATTCAATTTCGAATTCTTTGGCTGGCAATGATATGTTGATATTTCCTGCTTTATTGTAGATTATTGCCGGTATATTTCCAGAATTTCTAATTTTTTTTACACTTTGTGTTCCGATCTCATTTCGTGATAAAGCCTTAAGAGTAAGAGTCATGATCTAATATGTTAAAATAGTAGTTAAATTTTACTTAATTGCACAAAATTATCTGATAGAAAAATCGAAAAACTTAATAAATAATTAGATTATATTTTAGTAAGATTTTAGAGCTAAATTTAAATCTTAGAGCAGCCTATTTTCTATCATAAATGTCTATTTATATAAAATTAAGCCAATGGAGCATAAAAAGCAAGAATAATTTATTGCCTGATATAAATTAGTATTTTAGTTAAATTGGCCGAAGAATTATATATGCGCAGTTTCTATAAAGAGTTTTTGAGCTCCAAATATACTTCATCAACATGACCTTTAACTTTTACATTGCGCCACACTTTGACAACCTTTCCTAGCCGATCAATTAAGAAGGTTGATCTTTCAATGCCTTGATATTTTTTACCAAACATCGATTTTTCTTTAATAACTTGATAAAGCTGACATAACGACTTATCTTCGTCAGCTATTAAATCAAAATTTAAGTTATATTTATTGATAAATTTTTCATGAGAGGCGATATTATCCTTTGAAACTCCGATAATAATACAATCTAGCTGATCAAAATCTGGCACCTTCTTAGAAAAATCTTGAGCTTCAATGGTGCAACCCGGAGTATCGTCTTTTGGATAAAAATATAATATAATGTTTTTACCTTTTAAATCAGAAAGCTTAATTTCTCCTGCGGTGGATAATGCAACAAAATTTGGCGCCGCTTCTCCGCTATTGATTTTTGAATTTTTTTTTACCATAGCTATGTTAATTTATTAAATATTATCGTCAATTATTTGAGCTGTAATTTCATTGAAGCGCGACTGACTGCATAGGCCAAGCAAAACGACATCCCTAGGCTTGATTTCGTCTATATTCCAATGAGTTTTCTCTCTAATTGAATCTATCATTTTGTCAGTTGTTCCAATCAATTTCTTAATCTGATTATTAGTAATAGATGGATAATATTTTAACAAATAAGCAATACCATCTGGCTTATCCTGCCTTCTAGCTATTGGGGTATATTTAGATGTTTTAATTTTGGTCTTATCAATTGAAGATCTGTTAATTTTAAGATATTGAGAATTATCAGCTTCACACCTTGATATTTCTTCCTTGGTTAGCTGGCCAGATGAGATAGGATTTTGCCCAACAACATTTGAAGCCACATCTCCGTCGGCAATTCCTTGAATTTCAAGCTCATGAAGCCCGCAAAATACAGCAATTTGGTCAAATGTTAGCGCGGTATTTTCAACCAGCCAGGCTGCGGTAGCTTTTCGCATTAATGGCAATTCTTGTGACATATTTAATTTAGTAATAATTTAAATTATATAAATTTTAATTTAATTTTTTAAATTATCAATTAATATTAATTCGAGATCGCGGCTATTTAGCCAAATATTAATATTAACTCTATATGATTATTCTTCTATCTCCTGCTAAATCAATTAAGTTAAATGTTGAATTTGACATTACAAATTGCACCAAGCCAAATTTTGGCAACAAAGCTTTTCAACTAGCAACATCTTTAAGCAAACTGCCTAAAGAGCAATTGCAAAAGCTTTTTAATATTAGCCCCGCTTTGGCAGATGCTAATTATAAGCGCTACCAAAATTTTAGTAAAAATTTTTGCAAAACTAATTCCATTCCAGCCATTCTTGGATTTGATGGCGACGTATATAAAAATATTAACACAAGCAGTTTTAAAGATATCGACCTAGAATTTGCTCAAAAAAATATTTTAATTTTATCTGGGCTTTATGGAATATTAAGACCCCTTGATTTAATGCAACCATATAGACTAGAAATGGGCACTGACTTGTCCAAAAATAATATATTGGCAAAAAATAATTACAGCAATTTATATAATTTTTGGCAGGAAGAAATAGGTGATTATCTTAACAATATCAAAGATAATATCATAATTAATCTGGCATCTAATGAATATTTTAAAGCTCTAAATTTAGAAAAAATAAATAAAAAAATTATCAATATCGATTTTAAGGATTATAAAAATAATGAATTAAAAATTATTGGCATTAATTCTAAGCGAGCTCGAGGAGCCATGGCAAATTTTGCTATAATCAATAAAATTTCTGATTATACTGATTTAAAAAATTTTAGCGGCCTTAATTATAAATTTAGCAACGAACTATCTAGCGCTAATAATTGGATTTTTACTAGATGAAGCAAGAATTATATAATGATTTTTTAATTAGCTTCTTTGATGAAATTGACAGCACTAATAGTCAACTTAGTCGCGATGCAATCAAGCATAATATGAGCGAATTTAATGTCTATTTAGCAGAAAAACAAAATAAAGGCCGCGGAAGAATGTCAAGAGAGTGGCGATCATTTGAAAGCAATCTTCATTTTTCAATTTTGCTACGACCAAATACTTCAATTATCAATGCTCATCAAATAAATTTTATATCTGTTATGGCACTTGGTAATATTTTAGAAAAAATTTCTTCTTCAAATAATAAGATATCTTATAAATGGCCCAATGACCTGCTTGTTAATTCACAAAAAATTGCCGGCATATTGCAGGAAAGCTTTCAAAATAATAATAAAATTATGGTGATATTGGGAATTGGCGTGAATATCAATAAAAATCCGTCAGAAACAATATTTCCATCCACCAATCTTGATAAATGCAATATTAATATAAATAAATATCAACTCTTAAAATTATTTCTTGATGAATTCAAGGGTTTATATAGTGGGTGGCAGAATTTTGGGTTTAATAAATATCAAAAATTATGGCTTAAGAAAGCTTTTAAGCTAGGTGAAAAAATTACAATTAATATCAATAATAAACCAACAATCAAATCTGTAACAGGCATATTTAAAGGAATAACGCCTAATGCAGAGCTGGAATTATTAGATCAAGACAAAGTTTCGATATATCAATATGGCGATGTTAGCTAAAATATTTTAACAAACTATTTCTTTGCAACTCTTAAAAGCTTGTTATTATATATACAAAGCAAGCTATCAGAAAGTCTAAGAGTAAATTGAGTTGCTGTGGTTGGAACCACAACATAATTATCTCTGATAATGTAATTTAAAGGTTGCTCAGATCCTGCTGCACTAACTTTGCTAATTGTTGGAATTATTTTATTATTATTGCTAAATTGAAAATATGTTTCATTCTCATTATCATAGACTTTCAAAGGAACTATGTCATCAGCTCTTCCAGCAACACTGTAATTAAAGTTTAATTGAGCCTGGTCAGGATTCCTTGTTATAACGTCAGGCAATTTCTTATCTACTCTAACAGCAGGAGAAGGGGTGTATATTTCTGACTTTGGAACTTGAGCATTCGAGCCAAAAGAGGGTCTTGCATTTTGATTATTGAACCTTTTTGCTGCTATATTTGGAACCGCAAGCTGGGGCGGCAAAGGAATTGGCTGCCCAGATTGAGGATAAAAGAATCTAACTGTATAAACAAGATTTTCATCAGCCTTTCCGTCAAATTCGTCAGATCTAATATCGAAATGATATGTTCTTTTATTGGTAATGATAGTCATATTAGTATGTGCTGCAATTTCAAGAGGCCTAATGAATAGCCTTTTTTCTGCAGGAGTTAACCTCCAAGCAAAAGCCTCGCCTATTGAAATCATTTCAATTTCTTCATCATCAGCAAACTCAATAAATGATTGATAATTGTAATAAAATTTTAACTCATAAACTTCATTTGGGCTATATACAAGAGTTCTTATTCTAGAATCTGTTGTCACAGGAACTTGAGCATTAGCAACAAAAAAAGACTGTATTAAGATGGTAAAAAATAATAAAAATCTAAATAGTAACATTTTTTTATTAACAATTAATAACTAAAAATCTCTTCTTCAATAGTAAGTTTACTAACTTGAAAACCAAGAGGGTTAATCATTCTTTCTTCCATTGTAAGACCAATATCAGGAGAAAAATAAAAGGTTATATTTATTAATTCGTCGCGATTAATTGGCGCTGAGTTAACATTTTCTTTGGTTTGCCTTAATAATCTAACTCTAAGATTATTACTATCATAATAATTTATGGATTTAATTCTTAAATTTATTGAAGCACTTGCCCCTAATATGGAACCATTAATTCTTTTTCTAAAATTTGAATAGACATCTGGAGTTGAAAATAACCTTACCACCTCGACATCGTCTTTGTATGTTTTGGGATCGTAACCTAAAGCGGCGTTTAAAAATTTATTAATAAAATATCTTTTAACTACATCTTGTCCTGTAAAGTTTTTTGCCGTATTGCGATCTACAACCGTAGCAATTCCTGTTTTCTCTTCAAGTTCAATTACATATGGATCAAGAGACTTTGTGGCCATTATTTTTTTCACAAATAACACCGCTACCGCAACTGATACAATTGAAAAAGCAGTTAAAATTAAAAGCAAATTACGCTGTACAACAATCATTTGATAACGGTTTGAATACCAGCTTTTAATTTCCAGTTTATGATTTTTATTCTTCTTTTTAGTTGAGGCTATCATAAATTATATCTAGTTGCAAAAGAAATAAACATTAGTTAATATAAGCTAAAAAGTGCAAATAATATTGCAATGGTTAAATTTTATTAATGCAAATTTATTGCAATTTATACCAAACTTCATCTATAATTATACATTTATAGTTATAAATTTATAATTTTAATATTTAGATTAATAATTATTAGCTAAATAAAGCTAAAAAAACCAATTAAAAACATAAATTTGATTTATCATGATTAATATTGGCAATATTAAGCTTGAAGATAATATTTTATTAGCGCCAATGTCTGGTGTTAGTGATTTGCCATTTAGAAGATTGGTCAAAAATTTTGGTGCCTCTTTAGTTACTTCAGAAATGATAGCCTCAAGAGCAATGATATTGCAAACAAGAGAATCAATTTTAAAAGGCAAAAAAGATGTTAATCATTACCCAATGTCTGTCCAAATAGCTGGATGCGACCCAGAAATTATGGCCGAGGCAGCAAAACTTAACCAAGATCTTGGGGCAGATATAATTGATATTAACTTTGGATGCCCGGTTAAAAAAGTTGTTAATGGCTTTGCTGGAAGCGCTTTAATGAAAGATGAAAATTTGGCAACAAAAATTATGCAATATGTTGTTAACGCTGTAAAAATTCCTGTTACCGTTAAAATGAGACTTGGCTGGAATTATGAAAATCTTAATGCCAAGTCATTAGCAATAAAGGCAGAAGATGCTGGTGTAAAAATGATAACAATTCACGGCAGAACAAGATGCCAAATGTATAACGGCCAAGCAAATTGGCAAGAAATAGCCAAAATTAAGGCAGCAGTTAATATTCCTGTAATTGCAAATGGCGATATAAAAAATGCCGCAGATGCTAAGCTGGCAATGAGTCAATCAAATGCAGACGGGGTTATGATTGGTAGAGCATGCTATGGTAAGCCCTGGCTAATTAAACAGATATCATGCGAAATTAACAATAAAGAAAATTTCATCACACCAAATATTTCTCAGCAAAAAGACATTGTTTTATCTCATTTGCAACAAATGATTGATCATTACTCGCAGAAAATAGCCATACCTCTGGCTCGAAAACATATTGGCTGGTATAGCAATGGGTTAAAAAATTCTGCTCAATATCGAGCCAAAATAAATATTTTAAATGATTTAAACGAAATTAATGATACAATTAATCATTTTTATGAAAGTCAGTCAGACTTTTTATAATTGCCATTGATAAATAATAGCTCTATTATTGGGCTATCAAGCTCAAAATTTAAGTCATTATCTTTTTTTTCACAGCAATATTGGACCAAATTATCAACTATTTTCATCGCCGATCTCTGAGAAATAATAATATTTTTTTCCATAAGATATTTATTTAAACTCAAAAAACAATATTGTGTAATTTCATAATCGAAATTCTTTTCTTGCACTGGATTTATACTATAAAAATCTTCTACATTACAAGAAAGAACCGCAGCAATTCTTGACAATGTCTTATAATTTCCTCGAGATTTGTTTTTAATAATGCCATAAATTGTTGTTGGAGGAACATTAGACCTTCTTGACAACTCTAAAACGCTCCAACCTTTATCTTTGAGCTTATTGACTAGTAATTCACGAACGCACATTGTAAGTAATTAAATTGTAAGATATTTAAGTAAATATTTTGCCGAAGCTGGGTTTTTTAAATTTATATATTTTTAAATTCAACAATATTTTATAACTCTTATTGATAGGTTTTATTGTTATATTTAGCTAAATATAACAATATTTTATATTTCAATTAATTATTATGATTATTATTGACTATAGTTTTTAGTAATTTATCTACTATATATAGTAATAATGCCACTTTAACCGCGCAAACCCTTTCACGGCAATTTGCTTATAACGATAAATTATACAAGATTTATCTATTTTATTATATATATTAAATATAAAGCCCAATTTGCCGTAAATTTTAACTATAGGCTTTATTTAGTTAAAAAGATCCTTGATCAAAAAATTTTTCATTTTTCAAATTACTTTCTTTGTTAAATCTGATTACAAGAAATTATATTATTAAAAATATTTATTTTTTAAATATTCGCAAGTTTCAATTATGTATCAATAGCCTTTCTTTTATTTCTATTGTTTTTACCAACCCGGATCTTTTCCATATTCAAATATTTTTTTTAAAGCCTCCACACTTCTTTGTGATTCAACAACTACTCCAGGATTTGGTGATTTTTCTTGTGTTGAAGATGCTTTTTCTATGTATTTTACTTGAAGACCATCAACTTCTGAAACTAGAGATTTAACCTTTTCTTTAATTTGATCTTTAGCTTCAATAACCACTTTGTTAATAGCTTCTATACTAAGTTTATCCATTTCTTTAAAAACTCCTTCCTTTATAAATAGTTTTTTAGTGATGGTTATTACTTTTTCTTCTTTTTTATTGTCAATATACTTTATTGTTATATTTTCATCGTTTTTATGAAATAATTCAGCTAACTCTGTATCTTCTAGTTCGGATAATTTTTTATATTGTTGTTCTTTGTGATCATAATAATGAGTCAAAACGCAATTCTTTAAACTTTCCAATTCTTTATTATATACATTATTTACTTTATAACCACCCTCGCTTTTTTCAACACCTAAACCAATACCCCTATAACAATAATCAGGGGTTGTTTTTTCAATATTAGCATCGGCCATGATTTTTAAGATAAGGGCCTTATTATTTTCAGGAGTTATATTAATACGACTAAATTCTTGATTATATATTTCGTTATATTTAGAATTTATATGATTATTATCACAATTTTCGTTAAATACTATATTATTATTAAAAATTTCTTCAAATTTTGCATCTAATGATGCACTATGTGCTTGAGGATTCCCACCAAGGACATCAATACTAAGGTGAATGCCCTCAGAAACATATGATACATCATCACTAAATAATGCTTTTAAAAGTTTTTTAATTTTTTCTTCTTCAGCAGTACCTATTTCTTGCCGCGCTTTATCTTGATCTGCCACAAATAAACCTCCAATAAAATACTATATTATCTATTATAGCACAAAATTATATCTGTGTCAAATTTGGACTGATTTAGTTAATTTAAGATTGCTAAGAAAAAGTCAATTCACTTGCTAAAAATAACTTAAATATTGGCAAGATAAGCAGTATTAATTTAATTCTAGCTCATGAAGAAGCCACTCTATAATATTATCATCTAAGGCTATCTTTTTATTGCCAGCCTTTCTTAAAGTGTAAGCATTAAGTTTTTCAATGATTTCACACTCTTGCTCCTGGGACATCTTTAAGCGATTATTTTTTTTAAAATTTTGCAACTTTTTATAATTGCTAATTGTAACATTTATTGTTGCGCGAGTATATGAAGCAACATTATTGTCATTATCTATTCTACATGTAAGACTGTCAATACTACATTCAAAAGCATTAGCAATTTTACTTAATGTGCTTTGTTTTTGATTTTTTGATTGTCCGTATATTATACTTCTGACCGTTGGCAGAGGAAGATTTGCCATTTTAGCAGTACGACTCATTGACCATCCCTTTTGTTTCATAAGGGCTCTTAAATTAACAGATATTTGTGACATTTTTTTAAAAAATTATTTATATTATTACTTTATTTAGTATAACACACAATACTTATTATAATATATAATATATATATTTTTTAAAAAAAAAATAAAAGTTATCAATTTTGATAAAAATACTTGTTTTTAAATTATATATTTGTATTATATATAATACGTACAGCAAAATTTTTAATTTTGATCATATAAAATCATAACAAACTATAAAATTAATTTGATGAAATCGGGAATAGTTAAAACTTATTACCACTTTTTTAAAATAAAAAATAACCTCAATAACTTAAATAAAAATATAACTGCAATTAATGGCTCTCTGCATTATTTATCGTCTTGTGATAAGG
>JAUROA010000056.1 GCA_030835745.1 Alphaproteobacteria bacterium | reverse complement strand
GTTGGATTTCGGACAGTCCCCCTATTATTTTCTATTAACTGCACAGCATCTTCAATATTATTACCTTTAATTGCACTGAATAAGTAAAATGAAAAAAAATTCATTTATTTTTTAAAAATAAATTTAACTTAAATAGAGATAAATAAGTTATATCAAAAAAACTACAAGAATACAATCTATATATATTGCAACATATAGTTTAGTTTTTTTTGCATCATTTAAGGTCAGAGCCCAATTTTCCTTCAATATTTTTGGCTATTTTCAAAAATCTAAAATATGCGTGAGAAGAGGCATAAATAAAACCCTGCTTACCAGCAAATATCATGCCTTTAAAGAAGTAATATTTTAGAAATTGTCTTGGATATTCAGTTACAAGTCTAAAAAAGCTATATTTGTTTGATTTTTTGCTGAGTTCTTTTTGCATTTCACTTGAATGAATGTTAAATTTTTCGGTAGCATGGAATATATTAATAAATGAATAATGTTTGATATATCCTTTTAATTGGCCGATTTTTTTATTTTTTGGCACGCAAATGCGATCATGATTTCCTTTATCTTTTGGCATTGAACATATTTTTTTATTGTATAATCTAACAATATTATAATCAGCTTTTATGTTATATGGTTTATTTTGCCTAGGTAGGATATTTCTAATTTTAATTTTATATGAGCAATATTTATCATCTAATTTTAATTGATTAATTTCATGAGCTAATTGATCGCTAATCACTTCATCTGCATCAATCATCAATACCCAATCATTGCGACATTTATTTTGTGCAAAATATTTCTGCTTACAATAGCTATGCCATTTATTATAAATGACATCAATATTATGTTTTTTTGCAATTAGCTTAGTATTGTCAGTAGAACCGCTATCAATTATGATTATTTCATCTGCAACTTTTTTAGCAGCAATTATTGTATCATTAATACGATCCTGCTCATTAAAAGTTATAATATAAACTGAGATCAAATTTTTAGACATATTGCATGCGATAAATGATTGGCGATATTAGCAATAAGAGATAATAAATAATAATGGTGGGTGATACTGGACTTGAACCAGTGACCTCTACGATGTCAACGTAGCGCTCTAGCCAACTGAGCTAATCACCCATGAAATATCAAATTAAAATATTTTAGCTTAATTTATAAAACATTTCTAATAAAACTAAATTAAAATTAAACAAAAAATTGCTATAAAAATAATAGATTTTAAAAAAATTATTATTAGCAATGCTAATATATGATTTTAAATAGTTACTATAATAAATATATTATTTAATATTTACTATAAATTTCTATTTAGTAAATCTATGCCCCGAATAACTCACCTAACTAAACTCAAATTTAATTTATTCAGCTATGCCAAGAAAAATATCTAGCAAATCTTCACCAAGAAATACCAGAAGACCCATACCAACAAATAAAAAGCCAAATAATATAAAAAATAATAATGAGCAATGTTTTAATATTCGCGCTTTTTCACTAGCAATTGGAACAGTGTGGGGTTTTGCAATATTTATTATAACATTGATTGCTAAGTCTAATGGCTATGGATTAGAATTTCTAAATTCAATCTCAAGTCTATATCCCGGATATGAAATATCGCTTGCCGGAGCTATTGTTGGTGGACTTTACGGATTTGTTGAAGGTATAATAGGAGTCTATTTAATTGCAAAATTATATTCCTTTTTTAATTGCAATTCGAGATGCCGGTAGTTTTTTCGAAACTAATACTAAGCCTTTGCATCCTTCTTATAGCTAGAAATGCAAAGGCTTCAGACTCAATAAAATCCCCCTTTAGACCTATCTCATCTGCATCCAAAACTATATTATTCTTAGAAATATTTTTTATTTGATTTATTATTGCTTTATTTTTTCTACCCCCACCCGCAATAATGATTTTATGCGGCTTTTTTGGCAAAAATTTATTAATATTAATATGTAAAATATTAGCCATAACAAATGCTAAAGTGGCAAGAGCATCTTCAATTATTACATTTTTTAGCATATCTAATATAATATTAAAATCATTTTTATCATAAGATTTAATAGGTTTTTTATGAAAAATATCTAAGGCAATAATTTGTTGTGCAATTTCATGGTCAACATTGCCTGACATAGCAATTTCACCATTATTATCAAAGTCAATATTGCATTTTCTAGCAACTAATTCATCTGATAATGAATTACCGTAACATATATCAAATGCTTGTAGTGAGTCTTTATTATCTCCATCAAAATATGTAATATTAGAAACTCCGCCAATATTTAATAATAATATTGGACAAGATTTATCTTTAATAATATGAAAATGATAAATTGGAGCAAGGGGTGCACCTTGACCACCATAAGACATGTCATAAGTTCTGAAATTTTTAATAACTTTAATATTGGTTAATTTTTGCAGCAATTCAATATTGCCAATTTGCCATGTAACTCTAAGATCAGGCTTATGAAGTATAGTATGTCCATGAAAGCCAATAACATCTATTTTACTTGCTAAAATATTGTTATCACTTAAAAATTTTTTAACAGATTGGGCGTGAATTTCTGTTAATTCATTTTCAAATAATTTAATTTCTAACAATGAAGGGTTGTTATTAATTATATGATATATCTTTTGCTTAAAATCCTTATTATATGGATAAAATAAATTGCCACAATTTTCTATATAATCACAGCCATCACTCTTTATTAGAGATAAATCAACTCCATCTGCAGAAGTTCCACTCATTAAACCAATTGCATAAAAATTCTTAGTCATGACTATTTAAGTAATTAAAGATATTTATTAATAATGTTTTTTTATCAAGATTGAATATAATAGCATTATTAATCATTTGAATTGAGTCATCAATTATAAATTTTAATTTATTATAATTCATTTTGCTTACAATATCAGCAATAATTATATCATCATCAAATATATTAATTATATTAATATTTTTATTTTTTTTTAACAGTTTAAGGGCAAAATATTGGTAAATTATTAAAAAATTATTTATTTTAAAATTTTTTTCAGCTACTAATTTTACTAACTCATCATCTAAATATTTAAGAGAGAATGATTTTATCATTAATTGATAAAATTTTATTAAGTTTTTACCTTCATTAATTGCCAAACCAACTGAATTTTGGCAAATTTCACTAAGAAATAATAACTCATTTTCATTATTTAGAATAGAATTTAACTTAAGATAGTTGCTAAATTGCTTATAATTTAATTGAGAACATTTAACTATATATGAGCGAGATTTTATTGTGCCTAAAATTTGATTAATATTATGACATATTAAAATAAAAAAATTTTTTGCATTAGGCTCTTCTAGTAGTTTTAATATTGCATTTTGAGAAGCTATATTAGCCTGACATATGCTGTCAATTATTATAAATTTATCACAATTACTAATAGAAGATTTATTAACAAAGTCAGATATTAAACGAACCTTATCAATTGTTATAATTTTTTTATCGCCAGAATCTAATTGCAATAGATTTGTAATATGATTATTAGCTAATATATTTTTAACAAATTCTACAGAAAATGAATTTTTGCCAATTCCACTTTGACCTTCAATTAAAATACAATGATGTAATTTTTGCTTTTGATATAGCCGACTTAATTGAATATTGATATCTGTAAAATTCTCTGGAATCATATCAGTAATTATTTATTACTACCCTCTCCTCCACCTAAAAGATAAACATAAAGTGATAATTGCTTAATTACTGCATTTTCAAGTCTTGAGCTCCAATAAGGCATTACTCCTGCTCTTGAATAGTAAATTGTATGATATAAATCCTGGCGCGAAGATCCGTAAAGCCATATTTCGTCAGATAAATTAGGAGCTCCTAATTCTTGGTTTCCCTTGCCATTAACGCTGTGGCATGAAGCACAATTTTGTGCATATAGCTTAGCACCATTATCATTTGGCAAGTTTTTATTACTAAGTGATAAAACATGATCAATTATATCATTAATTTGAGCTTTTGATAATATTTTATCCTTGCCAAATGAAGGCATTTGGTTAAATCTTGCTTTTTCATGACCAGATCTAATGCCATATAATAAAGTAACATAAATATCATTAACTTTACCCCCCCATAACCAATCATCATCATTTAAATTAGGATATCCTTTATATCCTTGTGCTCCAACACCATGACAACCAGCGCAATTATCTTTAAAAGCTGACTCACCTCCAACTAATGCATATTCAAGTAGCTTTTTATCAGCTAATATTTCATCAAATGATTTTTCATTTATTAAGTTAAAATATTTGGCTCTAATTGAGTCTATTTCTGCTTGTGAAGATTCTAATTGATTGATTTGTGTCCACTCTAACTTACCTTTAGAATTGCCATCAGCAGTTGGCCATGTCGGATAAAAATACCAATAACCAAAAGACCATATTATAGTAATAAGCCATACAATTAGCCACCATCTAGGTGCTGGAATATTATATTCACTGATATTATCCCAACTATGCCCTGTAACTGTTTTATCGTTATTTTCGTTATCTTGCTTTTTCATAATTTATCATCATCCATAGGTATCTTAGAATATTTGTCAAATTTCTTCTTATTTGATTTTTTAAAAACTACATAAAATACATAACAAAAAATCCCAAAGAAAAAAATTGTTCCAATTATTGGCGATAATTTAATTAAAAAATCTGTCATTTATTATAATTTTTATTAGAATTTTCACTAGGATCAATTGGATCAAATTCTGCAAAATCAATAAATGTTCCAAGTGCTTGAAGATATGCAACTAATGCATCCATTTCAGTAACTCTATTTGGATTACCATCAAAATCTCTAACATTAACCTTTTCTCCATATCTTTTTTGCAAAAACTCAGCATCTCTATCATTTGAAGCTTGAATTACAGCATCTGATGCAGCATTATTAATCATATATCTGCTATAAGGCACACCTAACCTTCGAAGAACTTCCATATCTAAAGCAACTTCTTCAATATTGGCATCACGATAAAGCAGAAATTCATATCCTGGCATAATTGATTCTGGCACCAAACTCCTTGGATTAACTAAGTGTCTAACATGCCAATCATCGGAATATTTACCGCCCAATCTTGCTAAATCAGGACCAGTTCTCTTAGAACCCCACTGAAATGGATAATCATACATACTTTCAGCAGCAATTGAATAGTGACCATATCTTTCAACCTCATCTCTAAGGACTCTAACTTGCTGAGAATGACAACCATAGCAGCCCTCTCTTTTGTATATTCTAGAACCAATTAATTCAAGAGGGGTATATGGCCTTAAACCCTCTATTCTTTCTATTTTTGTTTCCATTCTAAATAATGGCGCAATCTCAACCAAGCCGCCAATTGAGATAACTATTATTGTTAAAACAATAAGCAATATTGAGTTACGCTCTATTTTATCATGATGTTTAAGCATTTTTTAACTTAGTTGTTTTATATAAATTATATGCCATTACAACAGCACCAGAGAAAAAGAATAAACCTCCAATAGCCCTCATAAAATAAAGAGGATGCAGCGCTTTTACCACCTCAACAAAAGAATATTGCAAAAATCCTAACTCATCATATGAACGCCACATCAAACCTTGCATAATTCCAGCAATCCACATAGAAGTAATATATAAAACAATACCAATTGATGCAAGCCAAAAATGAGTAGAAACCAACTTATTAGAATAAAGGTCTTTCTTACCCCATAAAACAGGAACTAGATGATATAATGCACCAAAGCTAATAAGTGCAACCCACCCTAATGAACCAGAATGAACATGGCTTATTGTCCATTCAGTATAATGCGACAAAGCATTTACCGACTTAATTGCCATCATAGGGCCTTCAAATGTGCTCATACCATAAAATGCCACAGCAGTAATCAAAAAGCGCATCACAGGATCAGTTCTTAGCTTATCCCAAGCGCCAGAAAGTGTCATGATTCCGTTAATCATACCGCCCCAAGATGGCATCCAAAGCATAATTGAAAATGTCATGCCTAATGTTTGCACCCAATCAGGAAGAGAGGTATAATGAAGGTGATGAGGGCCAGCCCAAATATAGATAAATATTAGTGACCAAAAATGCAAAATTGATAAACGATATGAATATACTGGTCTATTAGCTCTTTTTGGTATAAAATAGTACATTATTCCAATAAAACCAGCAGTTAAGAAGAATCCAACAGCATTATGGCCATACCACCATTGAATCATAGCACTTTGAACACCACTAAAAATAGGATAGCTTGTTGAGCTATCAAAACGAAGTGGAATAGCCAAATTATTAACAATATGCACTGCACCAAATGCCACAATAAATGCTAGATAGAACCAATTAGCAACATATATATGAGGCTCTTTTCTATTTTTAAGTGTCATTAAAAATACTGTAAAATATGCTATCCAGACAAATAATAAGAATAAATCAGCATACCACTCAGGCTCTGCATATTCTTTAGCTTGAGTAATGCCATTAAGATAGCCATAAAGCGCCATAATAAGGAATATTTGATAGCCCCAAAAAATAAATTTATGCAATGAATTACTACCCCATAATCTGGCTTGAGAAGTTCTTTGAATAACAAATAAACTTGTGGCAAATAGTATATTACCACCAAAAGCAAAAATAACTGACGAGGTGTGAATTGGTCTTAATCTACCAAATGATGTCCATTCTAAATTAAGGTTAAGAGCAGGAAATGCCAATTGAAGAGCAATATATACACCAGCAAAAAAGCCAAATAGACCCCAAAAAACTGCAGCAACTGTGAATAATCTAACAATTTCGTAATTATACTGACTCGATGAATCAGATGGCAATTTAAGCTTTGAATTAGGCATTAATTAGCAATTAATTTAATAACAAACATTAATAATACAACACAATTTATAAATATTACAACATTTGAAATCAACTTAAATTTAGCTCTTTTTATAAAAAAATAACCACCAACTCCAGTAACAAATAATGATGGAATTGTAGCTAAGCCAAAAATTAACATTCCAAATCCGCTAAATATTGGATTTGCTATAACTATTGTCATTGCAATTGCAGAATATAACATGCCACATGGAATAAAGCCAAGTATAATTCCAAGAATATAACCTTTAATTCCTGTTGGATTTTTAAATAAGAATTTTAGTAAATTTTTTAAATTACTAATAAAAGCTATATTAGGCACTTTATCTAATAATTTAAAATTAAAATTGCTAAAAAACTTTTTTTCAAAAAACATATTCAAAAAAATTAATATCGCAATAATTAGCAAAATCGCAGCAAAATATTTAAAAAACCCAAATTGATCAATATTACTCCCCAAGAAGCCACTAATAATACCCAAAAAACAATAAGTAGTAATTCTACCAAAATGATAAGGCAAAAGAGCCATATTTTTTAATTTTTCAAAATTTGAATATTGCTCGATATTAATTTTAGAGACTCTATTAGTAACTTGCGATATAATAAAAGGCCCACACATTGACATACAGTGACCAAAGCCACCAAAAAAACCCAGAGATAATAACGATAAATATATTATTTCAGTTGAATAATCCATATTTAACAAATAATACAACAGCAATTACTTTTTTCCAAAGTTACAACATGAATATCATCTTTACCTCGAATACCCACTTGATATAGTCCTTGTGATAATAATCTTTTAGTAGCTGATGATTGGCTAGTAGCTGATGATTGGCTTTTAGTATCTGATGGCGAGTATTTAGTAGATGGCGTATTGCCTATGGGAGAAATGATTACAGAATTATTTGTATCGCACACTTCTGTTGGGGTTGAAAGCGATTTATTTTCCATTTTATTTATCTTTTAAGGTTTATCACTAAATATTTAAGTTGCTACTTGAAATATTTTAAATTACTAACAATATCTAATATATCATATTAATTTTTAAATAAAACCATGAAAATTTCTTTTTCTAATCAAAAACAAGTCAAAAATATTGCTCGAATAATTATATTAACCCAAGAGCAAACTAAAAAATCAGTTCAATCTTTTGTTAAATTGGCCAAAGATAATTTCTCATTTAGTGGCAAAGAAGACGAAATTAATATAGTTTTTGACAATAAAACACCCTATATCATTGCTGGAGCAGGAGAATTTAAAAAATTAAACAATATTAAATGTCAAAAAATTGGCTCTAAAATTACCTCTTTTTTAAATTCTCATAAAATAGCTAATGCTAATATCTCTTTCGATATTGAAAAAGAAGAATATCACATTTGCAATATTGCTTTTGGCGCAACTTTGCAAAGCTACAGATTTAACAAATATTTCGTTGATAAAAAAAAGGACAAAGAATTCAAAGTTAAATCTCTTGAATTTAGCGTTAAAGACTCAATCAAAACCAAAAAAGAATATAAAGAATATGAAATTTTAGCACAAAATATCTTTTTTACTCGTGATTTAGTATCCGAAGCACCTAATGTTCTTAATCCAGAAAGCTATGCCAAAATTTGCCAAGAACTTACCAAAGATGGTCTCAAAGTAAAGATTATCGGTGAAAAAGAAATGAAAAAACTAGGCATGAATGCCTTATTAGGAGTTGGTCAGGGTAGTTCATTTGAATCAAAATTAGTTATATTAGAACTTCAAAATAACAAAAAATCTCAAAAACCTTTAGCTTTTGTTGGTAAAGGCGTAACATTTGATACTGGAGGCATATCACTCAAACCATCAAATAATATGGAAGATATGAAAAGCGATATGGGAGGCTCTGCTACTGTTGTAGGTTTAATGCGAAATTTAGCTCAAAGAAAAGCAAAAATTAATGCTATTGGTGTTATTGGACTAGTTGAAAATATGCCTTCAAAAGATGCTCAAAGACCTGGCGATGTTGTAACATCAATGTCTGGCCAAACTATTGAGATAATTAATACCGATGCTGAGGGTAGATTAGTTCTAGCAGATGCCCTACACTATACTAACATAACATATAAACCAGAATTAATAATTGATTTAGCCACATTAACAGGTGCCATAATAGTATGTTTAGCAGATATTTATGGTGGTTTATTTAGTAATAATGACAAATTAGCTAATGACCTAATATTATCAGGCGATAATACTGATGAAAAATTATGGCGCATGCCTATTGGCAAGGATTATGACAATATGATCAATTCAGATATTGCCGATATGAAAAATGTTGGCTCTGGAAGAGGAGCTGGCAGTACAACAGCAGCACAGTTTTTACAAAGATTTATTGGCAATACTAAATGGGCCCATCTTGATATTGCCGGAGTTGCTTGGAAGGGCAAAGGCAATGCTATGGCAATTAAGGGTGCAAGCGGTTTTGGAGTCAATCTATTAAATGACTTTGTCAAAAAATATGAAAATTAAATAAATGAAAACATTAATAATTAATGGTGGCAATAAACTTTATGGCAGCGTTAGGATTGCAGGAGCTAAAAATGCCGCCCTACCCTTAATGGTTGCCTCAATTTTAACTAAAGAAACCCTGTCATTAAGCAATATTCCTCATGTATCAGATATTGCAACAATGGCCAACCTACTAGAGAATCTTGGTGTTGAAATTGAGATTGATGGCTTTGATCAAGATTATGGACATCAAGGTAGAGTTTGTAATTTTACTGCAAAAAATATCTCAAATCCAATAGCGTCATATGATCTTGTTAGCAAAATGCGAGCTTCAATTGTTATTTTAGGACCACTTTTAGCAAGATTTAAAAAAGCAAAAGTATCATTACCAGGAGGCTGTGCAATTGGCTCAAGACCTGTAGATCTTCATATTATGGCAATGGAAAAAATGGGTGCTAAAATTGAGCTTAAAGAAGGCTATATTGAAGCATCAGCAAAATATGGACTTCAGGGATCTGAGATAAATTTTAATAAAATATCAGTTGGCGCTACTCAAAGCACTATGATGGCGGCAACATTAGCTGATGGTCAAACAATTATTAATAACGCCGCTCAAGAACCTGAAATAATTGATCTTGCTCATTGCCTAATTGCAATGGGTGCTAAAATTGAAGGCGCTGGAACTAATATAATAAAAATTAATGGAGTAAAAAAACTTTATGGCACCAAGCATAAAATAATATCAGATCGAATAGAAGCAGGCACTTATATGGTAGCAGCTGCAATTACAGGTGGCGAAATAAGACTCACTGAAATTGAACCATGGATTATTGAGGGCTTTAAAGATAAATTAATAGAGTCTGGCCTTGAAATTAACATGGTAGAAAAAAATGTAATTAACGTAGTAAAAAAAGATAATATTATAAATCCAATTAACATAACAACAAAGCCATTTCCTGGATTTCCAACTGATATGCAAGCCCAGTTTATGGCATTAATGACCCTTGCTAATGGAATTTCAAAAATTGAAGAAACAATTTTTGAAAATCGCTTTATGCATATATTAGAACTAGCTAGAATGGGAGCAGAAATTAAGCCTCATGGCAATATTGCATTAGTAAATGGCGTAAAAAATCTTAATGGGGCTAAAGTAATGGCAACAGATCTAAGGGCATCTGTATCTTTAGTTCTAGCTGGCCTTGCAGCTAAAGGCCAAACTTCTATTACCAGATTATATCACCTTGAAAGAGGATATGAAAGAATAACAGAAAAACTCAATAGATTAGGAGCCGACATTAAAATTGAATATTAATTTAATTTTAAATATGAGATATCATTTTCTAAGATAGCAATCCAAACAATATAATTGATAATTTGATTATTTTTCTAAAATGTGTTATAATATTATACTTTATTTTCAATTATACACTAAAATTAAAATGTTTATAAAGAATTTTTTATCAAAAACAGCAAGATCTATTGCAAATTTCTTTACGCCAGATATAAAAGAGGGTAAAAACGCCAAGAAAGCTGCCTCCAGATTTAGTGAATCTGTAGAATCAGGTGCGGAATTTATTAGCTTTGGTCCGGATTTTGATACCTTAGATAAGGTTGTTAAAATAGATCATGAGATCTACCAAAGTAAAAGTAATGATCCTGAACAATTTAGTATCACAAAAATTGTTGAAGATGGAGTGGATTTATCACGCAGAACAAATCAGGTTGTTGATAATTTAT
>JAUROA010000055.1 GCA_030835745.1 Alphaproteobacteria bacterium | reverse complement strand
ATAGTTTTGAACATGACAATAATTATTACTTTCAATTTACTGATAAATATAAAGGCAGTTTGGCCGAGAAGTTAGGTATTAATGTAGGGGATTATTTAATAATTGATAAAACTAAGCTTTCTGAGGATGATTGCAAAATTGACCCAATATTGTTGGTTACCAGAATATTAAGATCAAATAGTCTAGAAAAAATCAGCTATATTGGTAAATATGATATAACAGATGATGCTAATAATAAATTTAAAGAGATATGCAAAAATTACATGGGAAATAATCCATACAAGAAAAATTTGGATGGTAAATTTGTAATTGAAGATACTATTGATCTATCAGATCTAGATAAAAATACCCTTAAATTAATAGAAGCGAAAGAAGATTTAACAATATTAGATAAATATAGTAACGCTAGTAATGAACAATATAAGGAATATTTAATTAAAAAAATTTTTGAATTAGATATAACTAAGCAAGACGAATCTACTAGCCAAAGAATAATTGATGCTGCCAATGATCATTTTAATCAATTAGATCGTAATAAAGTAAATGATACATTTCAGAAAATTATTAGTAAAACTCCTTTTGAAGCAGGTCAAAATTCCGATCTCCTTCGGGATGTTGATAAAACTTGCGAAGAAATAAAACACACTAAAAAATGGGCTGATGAATTTACAATATATGGTCTTGCAAAACAATTAAATGTTGTAGCAAATATACATTATGAGGATACTACTCTTCCAACGCAGCCAATTAACCAAAGTTCAGCTAATAATGATAAGCTTAGTTTAGATTTTCACTATATTACAGGATTACACTATAAAAGTAGAGAAGAAAGTGGCAATCCAAAAGAAGTTATGCAGGTTGTTGGTGATTGTTTTTATGATTCATTTTTACATCAATTATATCTTAAAAAGGATCAAGATCAAGTTCGAGATATTTTAAAAAAACATGATATTAAATTAGATGATGATGGATACTATGATAAACAAAATGATAAATTAGTAGTAAATAATAAAGGTCTTCATACACAAAATATTTCTAAATTAAGGGAATTAGCGGCCGAAGGCTATAGAGATTTTATTGAAGAAATTAGTAATATACCATCTGCTTATCCTAGATTAACAGGAGCAAAGAGTGTAGATCCAACAACAAAGAGCAAAATAGGATCTATGACCGTGGAATAATAAGTTAAGCTACAAGAAATAATATTAGCAAATTATAGCTAAAATGAAATAATATTTATTTTATTTAAAATAAGAGAATTTAGTTTAATTAATTTATTGTGAATTGCTTAATTTTGTTGTTAAATTGCTCATCATAGCTTGGCACATTTTAGCAATATCATATTCAGCCTTCCAGTTCCATTGGCTTTGAGCTTGAGAATCATCAATTGATTTTGGCCATGAATTAGCAATTTCTTGGCGATAATCTGGAGAGTATGTTATTTTAAAATCTGGTATATATTTTGTTATTTCATCTGCCAGTTCTTGGCATGAAAAACTCATTGCTGCAAAGTTAAAATTTGCATAATCAGTTAATTTTTTAAAATCTGCTTGAGATAATTCAATTGTTCCTCTAATTGCGTCATCAATATACATCATTGGCAAAATAGTATCGCTTGCAAGAAAGCAATTATATTTTTTATTTTGAATAGCTTCATAGAATATTTCAACAGCATAATCTGTTGTACCACCTCCTGGAAGAGCTTTGTGGCTAATTAATCCTGGATATCTTAATCCTCTAACATCAATTTTATGTTTTTTGACATAATAATCGCAAAGTAATTCACCAGCAACTTTTGTTAATCCATACATTGTTTCAGGTAAAAGTATTGTTTGCTGAGGGGTATTTACAGCAGGGCTTTGCGGTCCAAACACAGCTATTGAACTAGGACAGATAACTTGTTTTAATTGAAAATTACGACAAGCCTCTAAAATATTATGTAAGCCATTAATATTAACATTAAAACATAAATTGGAGTTTTTTTCACCATTTGCAGATAAAATAGCAGCAAGATGATAAATTATCTTTATGTCATGTTTTTTTATAATTGATGAAATATTATCTTTATCAAGTACATTAAGTACTTCATATGGCTCAAATTGTGATTTTTCTTGTGGCAAAATATCTGATGCAATTACATTATTTTGGCCATATATTTTTTTAAGCTCCAATGTTAGGTCACTTCCAATTTGACCCAAAGCTCCAGTTACAAGTATTTTCATAAATTAATTATTAAATCTAAAGTGAAATATATCACCATCATTGACAATATATTCTTTACCTTCAAGTCTTAGTTTGCCATTATTTTTTGCACCTTCTTCACCATTATGTGCAATATAGTCGTTATATGAAATAGTTTGAGCTTTAATGAAGCCCTTTTCAAAATCTGTATGAATAACTCCAGCTGCATTAGGTGCGGTTGCGCCTTGTTTCACTGTCCATGCTCTACATTCTTGAGGTCCTGCGGTAAAAAAAGTTATTAAATTAAGAATGTCATAGGATTTTCTAATAATTTTAGATAGACCAGTCTCTTTTAGCCCGACTGCCTCAAGAAATTCAGATTTTTCTTGGTCATTTTCTAAATTAGAAATTTCTGACTCTATCTGAGCACATATATTGAGTGAATGAAATTGATTATTATTTGCATAATTACTTATAAGATCGCTATATTTATTACCAGATATTTGATCATCGTTTAAATTGCAAACGAATAATTGAGGCTTTGAAGTTATTAATTGTAGCTGATTTATTATTTTTTTTTCATCGCTAGATTCAATGTTGAATGATGATACTGGCTTTTGATTTGATAAATGTGATATTATTTTATTAATTAAAGATATTTGAGGCAGTAGCTCTTTATCATTTTTTGCTTTTTTTTCAATGTTGGGTAATCTCTTTTCAAGACTTTCTAAGTCAGCAAGTATCAGTTCTAGCTGGATTAATTCAAGATCTCTAATAGGATCAATATTTCCTTCAACATGAGTAATATTATCATTATCAAAGCAGCGAATAACATTAATTATAGCATCGACTTCTCTAATATGTGATAAAAATTTATTTCCTAGACCTTCTCCTTTACTTGCTCCCTTTACCAGACCAGCAATATCAACAAATTCTATTTTAGTTGGAATAATTTGAGCGCTATTAGCTATTTTAGATAATTTATCTAGTCTGTTATCTGGAACGTTTACAAGTCCAATATTTGGTTCAATTGTGCAAAAAGGAAAGTTCTGAGCCTCGGCAGCAATTGTCTGGGTAAGTGCGTTAAATAAAGTGGATTTGCCAACATTTGGTAACCCAACAATGCCACATTTTAATGTCATGATCTTAATAAAATACTTTACTTACAAAAAATTATTTATCTAATTTATTTAATAAATTATTAATATTCAAATATATTTCTCTTATGAGATTGGTTATTTTACTACTTTTTTTAACATCATGCTTTTCTTCATCAAAATTAAGCTTTAATGGCAAAGGCAATATTAGTTTTAAAGAAGTTAGTTATAGTGACTTAGAAAATTGGGATAAAGCCAATCATCAAAAAGCTCTTCAAGCCTTTAATCATTCATGCAATAAATTTGCTACAATGCCTCAAAAAAAACTTATTGGGGGTCAGATTGGCAATATTTTTGTTAAAGATTTTCGAGATGTTTGTGAGATTGGAGATGTTGTGCGTTCAATGAATAAGGTGCAAGCTAAAAATTTCTTTGAAAATTGGTTCAGACCATTAAAAGTCGCTACACGAATTGGCAGAACAAAGGGTCTTTTTACCGGATATTATGAAGCAAGCTTAAAAGGCAATATTAGAAAGACAGAAAAATATCGTTATCCAATTTATAAGGTGCCAAGCGATTTATCATATGAGCCATATTTTAGTCGAGAAGAAATTGAATCAGGAATATTAGCTGGTAAAGGTTTAGAAATATTATATGTTGATAATATTGTTGAGTTATTTTTCTTGCATATTCAAGGCTCTGGGAGAGTAGAGTTGCCAGATGGTAGTAATGTTAGAGTATCATATGCTGGAAGAAATAATTATCCATATAGCTCAATTGGAGGGTATATGGTTGATATGGGTTATATTAGCGCTGATAATGTTAATGCAAAAACAATTATGAAATGGCTAAATGACAATCCGCAAAAAGCTGTTAATGTTATGAATCAAAATGCCGCTTATACTTTCTTTGAATTATCAAAAAATGAGTATGTTGTTGGTGCGCAAAATGTGCCACTTACTGCAATGCATTCAATTGCAATTGATAATGATTTTATCCCATATGGTTTGCCAATATGGGTTGAAACACATATGAAAGATAGCAAAAAAAGAAAAAAACCATTTAACAACTTGTTTATAGCACAAGATACTGGTAGTGCAATAAAAGGAGCGGTTAGAGGTGATATATTTTTTGGCTTTGGTAAAGCTGCGCAAGATAATGCGTCATATATGGCATCAAAAGGTGAATATTATTTATTGATTCCTGTAAATATAGTTGATAATCTTAGAAAAAAATAATTTAAATATATTTAATAATGACAGATATTATTCCTTTTGATAAGAGAGAGGGTTTTTTGTGGTATAATGGTGAATTCGTTAATTGGCAAGATGCTAAAGTTCATGTTTTAAATCATGGGTTACATTATGCTTCATGTGTTTTTGAAGGTGAAAGAGTATATAATAAAAAGATTTTCAAGAATAAAGAACATGCTGCTCGTCTTCATTACTCTGCTAATGAGCTAGGTTTTAAAGTTCCTTATACTATTGAAGATTTAATTAAATTTAAGGATCAGACTGTTTTAAAGCAAAAAATTGATGATGGATATATGCGAGTTTTTGCGTGGCGTGGTTCAGAAAAAATGGCAATTTCTGCACAAAATAATAAAATTCATGTTGCTATTGCTTGTTGGCCATGGCCACCATATTACTCGGCCGAGGCTAGAAAAAAAGGTTTAAGACTTAAAATTGCCAAATATCGTCGTCCTAGCCCTCAAACAGCTCCAACTTCTGCCAAAGCTGCAGGGCTTTATATGATATGCACAATATCAAAGCATGAGGCTGAAAATCAAGGCTATAATGATGCTTTAATGCTAGATTACAGAGGATATCTAGCCGAAGCTACTGGCGCAAATCTATTTATCATTATGAAAAATAATGAAATTCACACTCCAATTGCAGATTGTTTTTTAAATGGTATTACCAGGCAAACAATAATAGAACTTGCAAAAAAAAGAGAATATAAAATTATTGAACGCCATATTATGCCAGAGGAATTATCAAATGCAAAAGATGCATTTCTTACTGGTAGTGCTGCTGAAATTACAAGAATTAGCGAAATAGATGATAAATATAATTTCAATGAGCCAAGCGAAATTACATTACAATTAATGAATGATTACAATGATTTAGTAAGGCAGTAGAATGAAGAAAATCTTTAGATATTTTTTCTTCACTGTTTATTTTTCTCTTTTCATAACATTCCTATTGTACATCATTCAATATGAAAGCCCATTATATTCTCAATTAAAAAATTATAATTATTACTCTTATCAAAATTTAATTTCTGGTAGTGCAAAAATTATCGATGGCGACTCAATATCAATAGATGGCAACGAAATTAGGCTATATGGCATAGATGCGCCAGAAATATCTCAAAAATGCTTTGATAATGATCACAACATATATAAATGCGGCATTATAAGCAAGAATCATCTTGCATTTCTAATTGGGGATAATTTTGTTAAATGCTTTTACCAGAAAAAAGACGTTTATGATAGATATTTAGCTAATTGCTATATTGGTAAGGATAATATAAATTATAAAATGATTGAGTCTGGAATGGCTATAATATATAATCCTATTACCAATAATGATAAAATGCTTCATAATTTAGAGGATAATGCAAAGCGTAATAAAAAGGGAATCTGGAATGGGTATTTTATGATTCCAAAAAGCTATAGAAAATATAACAAATATTGATACTTAAATAGCAATATTATGAGCAATGTCAGATTGATTTAATTAATTTTAATTGTTTTTTTAAGAGAATTGACTTTGATAGTGGATCAATCAAATTTAAATAATTACAAATAGTAAGATTTTATATAATTTTCATAAAAAAATAAAAAAAACATTTTATTTAATTTAAAAATAATGTACAATTAAATTAATTATAATTTAATGATTAAGCATTGACTACATTAGATACTAGAACTCTTACAAAGCTAACAATAGATGTAAGAAGACTTTTAAAACTTAATCCCAATCTACTTAATGATATCGCAGGATTTTCATTAATCAGATTACTATATTCAAGTTCAAGAATTCCTAGATTAAGTAGATTTGAAAAGCGACAATTAAGAAAAATTAGAAATGCTAGAAGGAGGTGGTTCGTTGATAATATTATAATGCATCATAAGAGAATTCATGATCAAAATAATAAGCTAAAATTAGATAAATCTAAAGAAAATATCAAGTTAAATAAAAACCCTAAGATAAATAGGGGTAATATTTCTTTAATTTCAAAAAGCAGGAATGATTGTTGTGAAAATTGGCAGAATAATTTATTGCTAAAAGAGCGGGGTAGAAAAATTAGAGGAAGAATAGATTCAAGAAAAATAAGAGCTAGAAGTAGATGGGTCAGTATTTTAGGTTAATAATATTATTTAGTTTGATATTTTTTTAATGATTTACAAGCCTTTTGTAGTTGATCAACATATTTAGCAATTTCACTATCTGCATTTAATTGACATGACTTAATATATTTTTCTCGTAATTTTATAATTTCAAATTTGCTATATAATTCATTTTTGGTGCTAATTAATTTAACTTTGCTATTTTTAGTGTCCTTATTCTTTTGCTTAATATTGTAAAATTGCGAAATATCATCAATTCCAAGTGCTGAGAAATCGTTATTATTATAGTAGTCTGATCTAGCTTTGACGTTATTAGTGTTTAATTTGCTTTTAATTATATATTCATCTGGAAATCTAATATTAGCCTGTCTCTGGCAAGAAATTTTTTTCTGCGCCTCTTTGTTGAATTTTTTGGCATCTATTTCAAGGTAACATTTACGAGACGCATCATAGGCTGCTGTGCAATTGGAAAAATCTTGCGAAGAAATTTTATGTATAATACAATTAGGGTAATTTTCCTTGGCTTTGTTATATTGATTAATATTGAAGTCAAGCCTTTGGTCAATGACATAGCTTAAGTTATAATCATTATTGGCATAATGTATGAATTCATATTGCCAAAATGGTGGTAATGCATTTCGATCTTCTATGAGTATTTTACGACACATAAAATATTCATCTATTTTATTTTGATCATCAGTTTGAGCGTCATATCCCATGAGTTGGCATTTTTCATGCTCAAAAAGATCAAGGTCGTTATTGGCATTATTGAGAATTATTTCAGGAGTTTTGGATAATTTAAGAGAAATTTTAGTAATGATTTCGCCAATTTTAATATTGTGATCAATTGAGCTTTGATATGAAGTATCTGTTTTAAGTCGATGCTTAGTTAAGGATAATCTGCAACGCCAATATAAGTTATTTTGTTTAGATTTTTTACTAGTAGCAGTTAAATTAATTGATGTGCAAAATCTATGATCAGATTTCTCAAATTCAATAATATCTTTATTATTTGATAAAATATAAAAAGGATTAGCGTTTTTATTTTTATTGCCAGAGCATGATAATACAGTGGCAAGAATTATTATTGATAAAGTAAGTTTATTTTTAAAGAGCTTCATTTAAAATTAATATATCTTTAATTTTAACTTATCATTAGATAAAATTAATTTTAAGCTAATTTAAGTTATTCATATTTAATATTAATAAATTTATAAATGCAAATAATTGTTGGATTGGGTAATTATGCAAAAAAATATGATTTAACAAGGCATAATTTTGGATTTGATTTAATTGATAAGTTGTCACTTAAATATAATTTTTCCTCTTTTTTGGATAAATTTGATGGGCTATTTGCTAAAGGTGTAATAGCCAATAAGGAATGCATTTTATTCAAGCCGGCAAAATTTATGAATAATTCAGGTGTTCCAATTCAAAAATTAATGAATTTTTTTAAAATTAATATTAACAATTTAATTATTATCCATGATGATATAGATTTTGAATTGGGTAAAATTAAGATTAAAATTGGTGGTGGAAATGGTGGTCATAATGGCTTAAAATCAATTGATAATGCAATTAGCTCAGATTATAAAAGATTAAGATTGGGAATTGGTAGGCCGCAAAATAGTAATATTGAAATTGCGGATTATGTATTGCAGAAATTTAGCAATAATGAATTAAAAAAAGCTGAAGAAGTCATGATTAAGGTTGTTAATCTATTTGAGTTAATCATTAATGATCAAGATCAAATAATGCTTAATGAGTTTTATAAAAGCTAGATCAGTAAATTTAATATCTTATGAATTTAACCTTGCAATAATTTCATTGCGATCAATTAAATTAATGAGATTGTTAATTTCTGGCCCATATTCTTTTCCAGTAAGTGCCATTCTGATAGGTAAAAATAAATTTTTTCCTTTACGATCGCAATTTTCCTTGATTTTTTTAAGCCAAATTTGCCATGAATCCTCTTTAGAACAGTCCTCAGGTAGAAAAGTTGCTATTTTACTTAAAAATTCCTTATCTTGAGCTGGATTATTATAGCGAAATTTTTTGTAGCAAATTTTATGCCAAATAATAATATCATTAAGAAAATTAATATTGGGTTTAACTTTTTGATAAAAGTCCTCTAATATTTGTTCTTCTGCTATTAAAGTTTCTAATCGATGCTTTATATCTTTAAAATCAATAATTTGTAAAACTTTGTGATTAATAATTTCAAGCTCATTTATATCATATTTGGTTGATGATTTTGAAAATTTTTCAAAGTTAAAATCATTAATAATTTGATCTAGATTTTTATGAATTTCAACAGCTTTTGATGTTCCAATTTGTGATAAAAAATTATTAATAGTTTGAGGTTCAAAGCTATTTTTTCTTAATGAATTTATTTCAAATCCACCAATTCTTTTGGATATCTTGCCTTGACTAGCTTGTATTAGTGGTAAATGTGCAAAATTTGGGGCATCATGGCCCAGGCTATTAAAAATTTGAATTTGTATTGCAGTATTTGTTACATGATCTTCGCCGCGAATTATGTCGCTAATATTATTATCAATATCATCTATCACTGAGCAAAAAGTATAGGTTGGGCTACCATTTTCACGAATTAAAACTGGGTCCGAAAAGTGACGACCCTCATATGCTATATTTCCCTTAATTTTGTCATTCCAAGATATTTTTTTATCATCTAAGAGAAATCTATAATAAGGTTTTATGCCAGACTTCTTAAGATTATCCTTTTGTTCTTGAGTTAAATTTAGGGCATTTCTATTATAGATTGGCTTTTGTCCTGAATTTATTTGAGATTTTCTTTGAATTGCTAATTCTTGCTGAGTTTCAAAACATTCATATAATCTATTAGATTTAATCAGCATTTCTTTGCATTCTTGATATCTATCAAGATTATCTGATTGCTTATATATTTTATCAAATTTAATGCCAAGCCATTCTAAATCTTGAATTATGGCATCTTTATATAGGTCTTTAGATCTATCTAGATCTGTATCGTCAAATCTTAAAATAAAAATACCATTATTTTTCTTGGCATAAAGATAATTAATGAGAGCAGCCCTAATATTACCAACATGAAGATATCCAGTAGGAGAGGGTGCAAATCTAACTTTAACAGACATTATTTTTTATATTTATTTGTTATTTGATATCTTCTTTCATTGTCAAATGACATTTTTGATATTTTAGGACCAATTACAGATTGTTTTCTTTTATATTCGCTATTGTAAAATAAATTTGCAATCTTTTCTACCAAATCCTTATTATATCCCATTTGACAAATATCTGCAATTGATTGCTGCTGCTCAATAATTTGGTATAGTATTTTATCTAATATTTCGTAATCAGGAAGAGTGTCGCTATCTTTTTGATTTTCTTTAAGTTCGGCTGATGGTTCTTTTTGAATAATATTGCCTGGAATAATATTTAATTTTTTATATAGTGCAATTTCGGGGATATTGCTATTGCGCCATTTAGCTAATTGGTAAATTTGTGTTTTATATATGTCTTTAATTGGATTATAAGCTCCGCACATATCGCCATATAATGTGGCATAACCACATGAAATTTCAGATTTATTACCAGTTGATAATAATAATGAATTATTACTATTTGAAATTGACATTAAAATATTTCCTCTAATGCGAGATTGAAGATTTTGTAGCGCAATATCTGATAAATTATTTACAGATTTTTGCATTAGGCTAAATATTTCCTGAATTGAAATTTCTTCTAAAATTACACTAAGATTTTTTGATAGTTTTTGAGCATCAGTGAGTGATTCCTTGCTATTATATTTTGTGCTTAAGGCATATAAATTTACATTTTCACTGCCCAGTGCATCAACAGCAATTGATGAAACAAGAGCTGAATCAATTCCTCCAGAGGCACCAATCAAAATTTTTTTAAAACCATTTTTATTAACATAGTCTCTAACCCCAAGAATTATCGAGCTATATATTGCAGCCAAATTATTTTCTTGATAATTGTTAAATTCTAATTTTTTGACACATGACTTAACAATATCTATCTGATGTGTTTTATCAATATTAATAATTGCATAATCTTGACTAAAAGATGCCATATGAGCAATTTTTGTTCCATCTTTGTTCATAATAAAAGAAGCGCCGTCAAATATCAAAGAGTCCTGACCACCAATTTGATTAAGATATATTAATGGTTTTTTAGTCTTTTTAACAAGGTTAAGACATTTACTTATTCTTAGATTATATTTACCAATTTCAAATGGAGAAGAGTTGATAATAATTGAGAAATCAATTTCAGACTGTAGCGCAAGAAAAATATTTTTTTCATCCCAGGCATCTTCACAAATAAATATATTGCAATAAAAATCATTAAATTTCTTTGTATCAATTATTGAAGATGGTTTAAAATATCTTAATTCGTCAAAAACTGAATAATTAGGGAGAGTTTTTTTATGGATGATTTTTGAAATTTTGCCATCATAAATTATAATTGCAGAATTTCTTATTATTTTTTTACTATTAATTTTTTCAAGAGTAGGGCAGCCAACAATAATGTGACATTTAGTATTTTTAGATATTTTGCAAATTTCAATTATTTTGTCTTGGCAATCATTAATGAAATATTCTTTCTGCCACAAATCCATTGCTGGATAGCCAGATATTGTCATTTCAGGAAAAATTACAAGATTGCAATCATTTTCAATTGCTGTTTTGATATTTTTAATAATTTTGTTGAAATTACCATTAATATCGCCAACAGTATTATTTATTTGTGCTAAATAAATTTTAATATTACTCATCAATGAAATTAGTTATAATTGATCAAGATCTAAGAATCCACGATAATCCTGCAATATATTATGCAATTAAGCAAGCAAATATCGATAATCAAGATTTAATAATAATATATATTTTAGATGAAGTTAATAAAAGAGCAACAGGATTAGCTTCTAAATGTTTTTTACATAATTTATTAGCAAATTTAAAAATTGATATTGCCAATAAATTATCATGTAGTTTGTTTTTTTATAGCGGAAATAGCATGGAAATTATCAATAAAATTCATAATGACATAAATATTAAAGAACTATTTTTAAATAATTCATTCGAGCCAGGGCAAAATAAATTAATAGAGAAAATCAGTAAATATTGTGCGCAAGAAAATATCAAAATTCATATTAAAGAGGCAAATTTATTATTTGCATCAGATGCTATAAATAATATGTCAGGAACTCATTTTAAGGTTTTTACACCATTTTGGAGAGCTTGCTTACAAAAAGAAGAGCAAATATCTAAACCTTTACCCGATATAAGGCTTAATAATAAAATAAGTCAAAAATTGTTACAATATTTTAATAATTACTCATCTAATATAGATAATTTAAAATTAATACCGCAATCTAATTGGCATCAAAAAATATTAAAATATTGGGTATTTAAAGAGGAAGAAATATTACAAAAACTAGAAAATTTTATTCAATTAAGAATAACAAAATATAAAAAACAAAGAGATTTTCCAGCTATTAATGCAACATCAAAATTATCGCCATATCTTCACTTTGGAGCTATATCAACAAGATATATTTTTAATAAAGTAAGAAATTATCAAAAAATTCATAATCAAATTGATAATAGTGATATAAATCATTTTCTATCTGAAATTGGTTGGCGCGAATTTTCATATAATTTATTATTTAATTTTAAAGAATTGCCTCAAAAGAATTTTAATGCCAAATTTGACAAATTTCCATGGTATGAAAATGAAGAAATTCTTGAGAAATGGCAAAAAGGACTTACTGGCTACCCAATAATAGATGCAGGTATGAGAGAATTATGGAATACTGGCTGGATGCACAATAGAGTTAGAATGATAGTTGGATCATTTTTAGTTAAAGATCTTTTGATAAATTGGCGCGAAGGTGAAAAATGGTTCTGGGACTGCTTAGTTGACGCCGATATTGCAAGTAATGTTGCAAGTTGGCAGTGGATCTCTGGCAGTGGCGCAGATGCAGCGCCATATTTTAGAATATTCAACCCAACATTACAAAGTAAGAAATTTGACAATGAGGGAAATTATATAAGAAAATGGCTTCCAGAATTATCAAAATTATCTAATAAATTAATTCACGATCCTTCTCAAGCAAATATTTTTGAATTAAAAGATGCAAATATTGAGTTAGGAAAAAATTATCCAGCTCCTATAATAGATCATAAAAAAGCAAGAGATATGGCTTTAATGGCTTTTAAATCATTATCTTAGTTTAGATATCAAAAAACTAAAATTATTCCATTTCTAATATAATGTAATATTTAAGAAAATCAGTAATATATTTAGCTAAATTTTATAATATTTGGTCAAAATAAAAGAAGTATAAATCCATGCTTTACTCTTCATCACCTTCTTGAATTGTATCTAATTTATGTTTCTTACGAAATGCCGCCTTTTTTTCAGGTGGCATAACTTTTTTATTTTTAACTTTTTCATCATTTTTATTCATTCTATTTTTTCTCATTTGACTTTCTATATGAGTTGGGGCTGGGGTACTGTCTTCTCCTAATCCGTCTTTTGCCATTAATTCACTTTCAGCTTTTCTATATTTAGCGCCTCTCATTCCAAGAACCCCTGTTCCTGTTGACGTTATTACATCAGCTGCACCAGATATTGCTGCTGCAGTTAAGTTATAAGTTCCACTAGCTAAGTTAGAAATAGATTTAGTTGGTTTAAGATGATTGATATTACTAAAATTTTCTACGGCAGAATTATATCTATATTTTGTGCCAGCAGATATTTGAGGTGCTTCAGATAATTTTTCTAATTCAGGCTTTATATTTTTAAAGTTAGCCGCAATATCACCGGCTGTAGTTCTAACTGCACTAGCCATATTACCAGGAATGTTTATAGGCTTATGTCCGGTTATAGCCTTAATTGGTGCTGCAACTATTCCTGTAACTCCTCTTACAAGCTTATTCATGTGTTTTTGCTTTTCTTCATCCTTTCCAAATAAAGACATATTCAAATGATAGGGTGATGCAATAGCAGTTTTAACATCTTTAGCTGCACTTTCCATTGCAGTACTTTCAACTTTTAAATCACCACTACTTACTGCCTCTAATATTCTATCACGATTTTCCTTATCTCCAGTATTGATTGCTTCTTTGAACTGAGACTTATTAAGTGCAGGATCTATCTTTTCTTCTCTTTTATTTATAGATTTTTTGTCGCCACGAGCATAGTTCATTGCACTATTAACAGCAAATCCAACAACATGATCGCCACGATATTTTGCACCCTTGAAGTCTTTTAGCTCTTCAATCTCTTTTTCGTTAAGTCCAAGATCTTTTCCCTTAGCTGCCATCCCATCTTCTCTTGCTTTTCTAATTAGGTCAATTTGTTGTTGATGGCCAGCAACAGCTAACTGGCTTGCATTTTCTCTTTTAAATTTATCTTCAGCTTTGTCTGCTGCTTTTTTAAGGGCTCTACTGTTTGAAGCTTTTTTAGCATCATTTGCTTTCTTTTCTCTTCTTTCTTGTTTCGCTAATTTACCAGAATTAAATAGATATTTATCTGCCCTTTGAATATTACTGTTAACACTTCCAAGGCCAAGAATGTTTGTATCCATTGCGGTAGATGCAGCAGTTTTTGCCATGCCTTTTAATTGAGATCCTAATTGTCTTGCGCCTGATGCGAGCGAATTTGCGCTAATTCCACCACTAATTTGCTGAGCAATATCAGTCATCATTTCAATAAATTTACCCATAATTGAGCCGACAATCCAGATAAATAGAACAGAGAATATTGAAGGAAATGATTCAGGATTATTATTAATTCCAGGCATTGAGTTAGAAGATAATGAAGGCGGGATAGAGGCTACAAACCATGATTGTAGTAAGTTAATTTTTACAAGCCAAAGATCTATAATCCATACTGGTCCAAAACATATTCTATAATTAAGAACAAGTTTTATAATTTCATACATTAAAATATTAAAGAATGCCAGTGTTGTTAAAAGAAATATTTGTTGAAGAGAGAAGCTAATAATAGCGCTAATCCAATTATCAAACATATCTTGTGTTTGCTTAAATAATGTAAATAATAAAAATATTGGACCTAATGTGAATAATATAGATAAAAATACTTGTGCTGTAAGATAAATAAGAACTGCATTTGCAACAGCATAAATATAAAGCAATATACCATATGCTACAATAATAAAATATACCCATCCAAAAAAGTCAGCAAATATTAATGCTGTAATTTTATTAACAGCAACTTGGCTAAAAATTAAGCTAAATGTTCTATCTACAGAAGAAAATAATAATGATTTATCGGAATAAACATCATTTTTAATTGAATCCATTAATTCAGAAGAATTATCAAATGACGATGCCATTAAGAAAGAAACTTGATCTGTAACATTTCTAAAAGGTGTGGCAATTATATTGTTAAACCATTCCCAACCATTTTCGCCAATAAATAGATAGATAATAGCTATCTTAATTATACGAGATATTATCTCTTTATTATTTAACTCACTAACACCCATTAAATAAGAGAAGCCAAAGAATGTAACCATCATAATCATTGATATTCTTACGATCATTTTATATTTTGGATCAGTAATAATATTTGTATATGTCTTTTCTACCTTACCATCTTGAAGTTGACCTGATTCATCTGGTTCGCCATCAATAATTTTTAAAATTGGTTCAATTACACTTCCAATCATTTTTGCATATTCGTCAGATTTATTTTTGACTTTAATTTGAACATCATAACTTCCACTATTATCTGAATATTTATCAACACATTTTTCCTCTAGCCCTGATTCAGCGTTAAAGAATTCTTTTTTTACATCATTAGCACGATCACAAGAAGCATCCTTTGTTTGGGGGTCTTCAATTTTAAATGAGAGCCTATATTGTCTAATTCTTTCATTAAAATCTGCATCACTTTCATCTGGTCTTTTACCGAAGCCATTTATATGGCAGTAATATTGCATACCTTCTCTTGATAAAACATTATGCACACCTATTTCACATTTATTGACTTGTTTATCAATTTGGCTTGTCATTTCAATTCTGCCATTACTATTAAATTTATAACTATCTTCAGATGACGCTAATTTTATAATATCATCGCCACCATTTGGACAATTTCCATCTTGGCCATCTTGGCCTTCTTTGCATATTTTTAACTTCATATTCTGCCCATCATAACCAATAAGATTGCTTTTTCTAATAATCTTAACTTTACCTTGCGCAACGGACTGTTTGTGATAATTTACAGGTGAAACTATAGGAATAATATAGTATTTTAATATTGATCTAGTGCTACTTGGAGATATATGTGTTGGAGCAGATTCAACTAGGTAATTTATCTCTGTATCATCAGGAGGAGAGAATTCTGCCTTTGAAATATTGTTTATTGGGGCAAGATCCTTTAACATTCCATATTCACCATTAAAGGTTGATATTTCTTTTAATCCCAAAAGATTAATATTAGAATCTTTACTTCCATCTCTGATATTAATTAAATTATCTGCATGATCCAAGTTTCGCACTGCCCCTTTGTAATCTTCTAGGTCGTAACATATATTTTGCTCAACATCAATTTTTGTATTTTCGTTTGCAGCTGCAAGTCTTTTTTTATCGCATTGACCGCATTTAGAATCATAATCTGCATCGCATTTATCTTTTATTGCCTTGGCAGCTTCTTCAGAATTTGCTATTTGAGCAAACTCATATTCATCAGTACTTATGCTTAGTTTATCTTTGCTCATATCAATAAATTTTTGACATGAGGGGCAATATTCAAGCGATGTATCTTCGAGGCAACCACTATAATGAGCGCTACATTTTTGAGTGGTTAAATCTCTTACGCAGTTTGGATTGTCAATCTCGTATCTTTCTTTTGTGTCAGAGCACAAAATGGCAGGCCTTTGCTCAATATAGACTGCAAGGTTTAGGCATTCGTTTGGGTCCAATAAAATAGACTGCCCCTTTCTTATATATATTTTTGTTTTATCAGAAGCAACATCTATTTGTTTGTTAAGTGGATCATCATTTTTTCTATATTCAAAATAATTAGGATTTGTTATTTTTATATTTGTATCTGGTACTGGTTCTAAATAATAAAAATTGGAGCGACTATTAATTATTCGACCTTTAATTTTGCATGAATTACTTTGATCATCTGCAGGAGTAAAAAAAGAAACAAACCCAGAAACAGGCATTTCTACAGAGATTAACTTGGTTTCAAGGGCTATAATATCCTCACAGTTTGGGGGATCGTATTCAATAGAATGGCCCGGAGGTAAAATGATTTCATCTGATATATGATCATATAAATGATCAATAACTTCTGTGCCTTCTGTGTCTGCTGCTATGTTATGATTTGTTTCTATATAAGATGAGTTAGGATCTTGATTAACTATAATCTTAAATTTTTTGTTATAGGTTATTTCTGTGTCATCTTCATTAGGAACTGTTTTGGTTACTCTACCATCTTCAAAGGTAAGAATATTTTGACCTCTATTATTTAATATTTTATAATATAGGTTACAATTTTCTTTACCCGACTTAAAGAAAAGATATTTTGTAGGAACATTATAAATATTTTTAATTCTTGAGCCAGTTGTTATTATTTTTTTAATATGTTGTTTGTCATTAAAATTTTCTTTTGCGAAATCGTAATCACCAAGTTGATTTTTTATATCAATTTTATTAATACAAAATTCAGATTTTTTCATATTTTCATCATTGGAAGGGTCATTTTCATTTGTTACATAGTTTGTCATGCATTTTTTTTTCTTAATTATTCCTCCAAAATCATGTAAAAAACCTTCATTAAGTATTATTTTATTAGAGTCCGTTTTTTCTTTAGAACCACCATTATACTGTGCAGTACATTCATCACCTTCGCATGAAAAAGATTCATTTATTTTATATTCATTTTTATGGTCTAGATAGATCATTATTCTTCTGCCCATATTATTAAATTTTGCCAAATTTTTCTTTTGTTGATTTTCATCATCTACAATTTTTGTATTTGCATCAGCTCCAATATTTCCTGAAAAAACAAATTTATAACTTTTTTTATCTATATCTAAATTTTGCGTTACATCTAATTCGAAATTTGAATAAGAGTTTGGCATATGATCTGAAACTTTAACATAACTTGTTGAATTAATTTTTTCTTGAGATCCAAAGAATACTTCGCCTTTTGCTCTGATATATATTTCTGCTCCTGGCCTAATAGTAACACCATAATTCATATTTTTTGATCGTTGGGTTGTTAATTGGGGCGAAGGTTCGTAACTTAGTAATTCATTACCTGATGACATTTTGTCAAAACAGTGTTTGATACATGCATCAATGCATGCTTGAACATTATAAGTATCACCTTCTTCAAGACATCCATATTCATTTGGTGCTGGATCTTCATAATCTTCATCAATTTTTCTACTAAAAACAACATCTCTATCGCCAATCTTGATACACTTCCTGAGATCGCTATTTTTAATAGATATTGCATTAGGATCGTTTGAACGAGAATATTCGCAAGAATTTTCTTTAGATATAGGATATATGGTAAGAGTTTCGGTTTGATATTGCCCATAATCATCAGCTTCAATACATCCATGATCATGGCATGATGATAATATAATAAATATTATTATGGTTGCAATATATTTAGTATATTTTGCTATAATTTTTAATATAAAGGCTTTCAACTTTTAAAAAATTAATTAATTACTTTATTTATAAAAACAATTTTTTGATTATTAAAGAAATTCTTTTTGTTTCATTAAATTTTTTTGGAGTAAATTCTTTTAGATAATTATCATTAATATTAAACTCTTTTAAAAAATTATTCTCTATCATATATTTTACAAAATTTTGATGTTTTTGTGAAGTCTTTTTTTTGCAATTAAAGACATATGTTGGTTTATTGGTGCCGCTGCATTCGCTAATCATTGAAATTGAGTCAGGACTTACAATAAATAAGTTGCTAATAGCTAAAACTGCTTTGAAAGAAGGATTATTATTAATATTGGAGTTATAGTCAATAAAGCTATGATTATCTTTTAAATTATTTTTAATATATTTATTAATTTTATTTGATGTTCTTCTGCTATTTAAAATAAAAATTTTATAATTTGTTTTTTTAGCAATTATATCAATTTTAGACATTACTTTACTAATAGTTTCAATGTCAATATCAAAATTTTTTGATTTACCTCCGATTAATAGAGAGATAATACCTTTATTATCGCTGCTATATTTTTGTAGATATTGTTCATTTTTTTGCATTATTTCGTTTTTATTAATGTAATTTAATGCGCCATTAATATAAATTATATTAGAATATTGGTCTATTTTTTTATCGTGATAAGGAAGTATTACAAGATCAAAAAGACTTAAATTTTTCTTTGGATTCATTATTTGGATAATCTTTGGCTGATTTTTAAGAATCTTTTTAATTGCTAATGCAATGATTGATAATCTTCTTCCGGCAGATATTATAATATTGGGTTTAAATTTAGTAATATGATTTAATATTTGATTTTTACTATCCTTATCAATTGTAATAAAAGATGGATTAAGAAATAGATTTGGTAATTTTGCTAAAAAGTTATATTTAACAGATATTTCAATATGGTTAAGCTTCAATTCTTGTATGAGGGCAAGTGATTGATTATTATTTCCAGGTCTATGATCAAGTAGAATTAGAACCTTATTATTCATTGATTTTATCTAGTAATTTTTTATTGATATAAGGGGTGATGAATCTAGAAGTATCGCCACCTAATTTTGCCACTTCTTTAACTAATTTTGAGGCAATAAATTGGTTATTTTCAGAAGCAGGAAGAAAAATTGTTTGAATATTAGGGTCTAATTTTGAATTCATACCAAACATTTGAAACTCATATTCAAAGTCAGAAACGGCTCTTAATCCTCTAATTATAAAATTAGAATTATTTTTTTTGGCAAAGTCAACTAATAGTCCAGAAAATTTAACTGCTATAATTTTATTAGATTGATTGAGTGATGAAATCTCGTTATTGATCATTGCAAGCCTTTCTTGGGCGCTAAATAATGTTTGCTTATTGGAGTTGATGGCAACACCAATAATTAATTTATCAAATAATTCAACGCCTCTTTTTATTATATCAATATGGCCATATGTAACTGGATCGAAAGTACCAGGATAAATACCAATTTTCATTATTGTTAATTATTAATTAATTATTTTATAATTTAATAAATAAATAGTATAATCTATATGATATATGTTATTTTACAATCGATAAAATTACAAGAAATGAATATAAAGATTATTTCAATTAATAAATTTAATCAATCATTGTTAAAGGATGATTTTTACAAATATGTTAAAAGAATAAAAAATAATATTGACTTAATAGAGATTGAACCAAAGAAAAAATACGTAAATAATATTGAACTTACTAAAAAAAATGAAGCTGATTTAATTATTAAAAATATTAGTAAGAATTCATATAATATTGCACTTGATGTTAATGGAAAGCTTGTTGATAGTATTGATTTTTGTAATATTATAAAGCAACACTCATCATATAGTGAAATTACTTTTATAATTGGCGGGGCTTATGGTTTAGATAAAGATATTTTATCTAAGGCTGATCAAATTATATCTCTAAGCAAATTAACTTTTCCTCACATAATGGCCAGATTAATATTAATTGAGCAAATTTATCGTTCATATACTATAATTAACAATCATCCTTATCATAAATAAAATACTATATTACTTGTAGTTAATTTATTTGAATAATTTTGTTCAACTAAATTTGGTTTTTATTTATTTAAAATGCTATAAATAGGTTGCAATTAATAATAATAAAATATATACTAGCACTATTAACGCGGGGTAGAGCAGCCCGGTAGCTTGTCAGGCTCATAACCTGAAGGTCGTTGGTTCAAATCCAGCCCCCGCAACCAATTTCTATTATGTAGGTCTTCTATGGGTCCTTCTATGGGTCCTTCTATGGGTCACATTCTAGGGGTTATATTCTATTTTCATTGATCAGAGTCTTTCATAGTGATATAGTAAAATAATAATTAGCGCTGCTAAAAAGTATTTTTTAATTCAATAACTCATTTAATTTCTCATTGAATTTTTTCTAAAGCTGTTTGGCTAGTAAAAGAGCCCTTTGCTTTGGTGGCTTTTCTAATTTGACCATCTAATTTGACCATTTTAGTCCTTCCGCATTATTGGTAGTATAAATCATTTTTCTAATTTACTCGAGATATTTGAAACAATTTGATAAATTATGCCAATTATTATTCTAAGATTTAATAACCAAAGAATATTTTTTATCCCATTTTTCTTCAAGATTTGAAAGATTAGATTCTGCCAAATCCTTACCATTAGACTTGTAAAACTCCTTTAGATCAGACATTAATTCTTTTGATCTTTTAATGCCATATATTTTAAACTATTCCTAATTTGGTGAATTACGAAAAAGCTGAATTTCAGCCTTAGGAAATTTGTAATAGTCTCCTTTTCCTTTTTTTGGCAGGTGGTAGAGTTGAAATAAAAGATTTAGTAAAATTATGTTTGCCAGCCATCTTATTTATTGATCTTTAATAAGATTAATAACCAAGCTTATCATTAAATCTTTTTCACTTGGATTACTATTGGCAATTAGTAAGGCAAGGGCAGTTAAGGCATTATCATTGATTTTTAATTCTCCACTTTTCTTTAAAGCATGTTTATTTTTTTCTAAAAACCAAATAAACATAAAAGCACCAATTCTTTTATTTCCATCTGAAAAAGAATGATTTTTGATTATGAAATAAAGTAGGTTTGCTGCCTGTTCTTCAATGCTTTTATAAAGATATTTACCGCTAAAACTTTGCACAATATTGCCCAAAATTCCTTCAAAACTATCATCTTTTCTATTTCCAAAAAGTTTAGTTGCTTCTTTTTTCTTCATCAGCTGGCTTTTTAGCTCATCTATTGCCTTTAATGCTTCTTCAAATTTTATTTCGTAAGTAATATTTTTATTTAACTTTTCTGTATTTAGCTTGTTGCTATCGAATTGATTTAAGAGAATAAAGCTTTTATTGTAGTTTTTGATAATTTCTAGCAGCCCCTTAGCTTCATCTAAATTGTTGGTGTCTTTATTGTTAGCTATTAACTCAATAGTTTTTTGAAGTTGATCTAAGCGTTTTTGGTTTACTGCATACCCTTGAATTAGGTAATCTTTAAGGCGAGAAGTTGCCCATTGTCTAAATTGCGTACCTTGTTTTGATTTAACCCTATATCCAACTGAAATAATTACATCGAGACTGTAAAACTCGACTGGCTTATCAGAATTTGCAATATGCATTTTTTGCATATTGCTTTCTTTATCTAGTTCACCTTCTTTAAATACATTATTTATGTGCCGTGATATTACAGACTGATCTCTTTCAAAGAGTTTAACTATTTGTCCTTGAGTAAGCCAAGCAGTATCATTTTCAAATTGAACTTCTATCAAAGTTTCATTATTTTTATTGGTGTATATTTCTATTTTACTCATTTGTTTTTATTTTTAATTGAGTTTATTTAAAAAGAGATAATTTAGAGATAACTTTTTAGTAAAAATTGGTGAATTATCAAAAAAATTGATAAATAGGAAAGTAAGCTTAAACTCTTGATGTGTCAATCCTTATAAGTAGAAATAAATAATAGTAAATAAATATAAAATTGGTTCATAACCTAAGTATTGTTGGTTCAAATCCAGCCCCCGCAACCAATTTCTATCATGTAGGTCATATTCTAGGTGTCATATTCCGGTTTTCAATGATCAGAGTCTTTAATAAATAATAAAAATAATTTAGTGCTGTAGAACATTGTTTTTTAATTGAATTGCTCTAAGGCTATTTAACAAATTAGGACTTCTTCCAGGTTTTAAAATAATTGGAAGTGTTAATTCTGGTAGATTATGAAATATGCTATTACTTCCCAATCTTGGATGACATGCCATTGCAAATGCAAGTTGTCTTTCTTTTAATTTTGAATCGTCCTTTGTCTTTGTTAATTCTGTATTTTCATTTAGGGCTTCCTTTATGACTTTAAGGTATCTTTGCTCAATTTGATTACCGTCTATATTAAGTGCAATTAATGTTGTGTTTTTCATCAATGCTCCAGCAATTGCTCCAACTCCTTCAGGCCCTATATCATTTTCATCTATATCAAGTTGAGTTAAGGTTTCGTTCTTCTTGAGCATATTACTCATTGCAATAGCACCTCTAGATCCTATTATACTTTCCCCTATGGGACTGTCCAGAATCCCATTTTTTTATAAAAAATTCTAAAAATATTTTATTTTTTTAATATTTTAATAAATTTTGTTAGAAATTTGTTAAAATATTGGAGAATTTACTCTAATTTTAGAGTCTTTTTGCTTATTTTAT
>JAUROA010000054.1 GCA_030835745.1 Alphaproteobacteria bacterium | reverse complement strand
TTGAATTAGCTCAACTATAACTCTTCTATTAAGAACTAAATTAATTAAATTAACGAATTTAACTTTTATAAATGACCGGGCAATTAAATAGCTAAGGTAATTGACTTTATAGCCAATTATCATTGGAATTTTATAGAGTGATAATTCAAGGTTATTTGTGCCAGATTTGGCTATAGCGAAATCTGCTGAAAATAATGCAGATTCTTTATCCTCACTAGTAATTATATCATGGGGGCAGCTAATTTTGTTGGCCATTTTTGTAACAAGTTCTTTAGTTTTATTGGTTACTAAAATAGCAGCCATAATATTACAGTTCTCTTGATAGAGTATATTCAGAGATTTAATAAATTCAGGAAATATTTTTTTAACTTCGCCAATCCTACTTCCAGGAGTTACTAAGATGACAAAATCATTTTTTTTAAGTTGGTATTTTGATCTAAATTTTAGCCTCAACTCACTTTTTTTTGAGTAGTTAGGAATTTTTTCGACAGCCGGATTGCCTATAAAAACAGTTTTTAGGCCATATTTTTCAAAATAGGGTGGTTCAAATGGAAGAATTGCTAGTAGTAGATTGTAGAATTTGGAAATTTTTTGGGCCCTTTTTTCTCTGTAGGCCCAAACTGATGGGGCTATTATATGCGACTTTTTAAGATTGGTAAATTTTTCTTTTAAATTAGGATTTTTATTTACTTTTTTTTGTAAAAGTTTCATTACCCTAAAGCAAAAATCAGGTGAGTCAATTGTTATAAGGTAGTCTGGCTTTTCTTGAATAATTTGCTTTACAGTTTGATTTATTCTTATGAGTAATTTTGGAATATGGGGGATAATTTCAAAAAAACCCATTAAATTAATATCATTCATATTAAAGATCGAATTTAATCCCTGATCTTTCATATTTTCTCCACCTATTCCAATGAAATGCAATTTGTCTTCCTTATTAAAAAACGTCTTAATTTCTTTAATTAATTTTGCTCCAATCATATCTCGAGATGATTCTCCAGCAATTATAAAAAATTTAATGGGTTTTTGAAGCATAATTTTACAACTATCTATTAATATTGAATTTAATTTAAATCATAGAATAAAAGCTATCTTTAAAATTGTTAAAAACTTGATTTAAGTTCAATTTTTGGTTCAAGGATTGCTTTTATTATTATAATATTTTTAAATGTTGAGCCATAATTAGTCATTATAAATATTTCATAATCTTATAAAATAATTCAAATTATATTTTTATAAAAATTATTTTTATTTATTAAGTAACAAAATAGTATTATTTGATGCAATATATTTTCTTATAGAAAATAAATTAATTTTTATTAGCGATGAATGTAAAAATTTATTATACTTAATTTAACAAATATTAAATGAATTTATAGAAATGAAAATAGCAGATATTTTGCAAGATATTTTTGAGGAAGATGTTTTTAGTTTTAGTGATGATAAAAAAATTTCAATTCTAGAACAAATTGAAACCATCATTAGCCATGATAATCCTGGCGATGCAGATAATCTTAAAAAGGATGTAGCTGATCTTAATAATGGTAAGATAAAGGCTTGTGAATATTTTTTAAATTTTTGTAAAAGTTATAGCGATATTGTAAGTAAAGAAATTGAAGATAGCTTAAGAAAAAAATTAATTGAAATATTTTCTAATTCTATAGCAATGGATTCTGTAGGTGATCAAAAAGAAACTGATCAAAAAAAATTAGTTAGATTAATTAAGAAAATAATTAATTCCGAAGATGCAAAAAAATTATTTAGTGAAGGTAGTGATGAAGCTATTTTTTATCTCCAGGGTTTAATTCATCATATTGATGATGCTTACATTGGTGATAAAAAAAAATTGAAATTCTTATTACATTTGGAATATAATAAGATAATATCTGATATGACTCTAGAATCTCCAACTAAAA
Source organism: Alphaproteobacteria bacterium (assembly GCA_030835745.1). Taxonomy (GTDB): domain Bacteria; phylum Pseudomonadota; class Alphaproteobacteria; order Rickettsiales; family UBA1997; genus UBA1997. Next base: position 23,561 of record JAUROA010000054.1, on the reverse strand, counting down.
GTCAGTTCAAATCTCAACCCCCATCTCCAATAAAAGAAATGTCATCAGAATCGCAACTTTTATCTCCAAGAAAAAATTTTTCAGCGCTTGGTAATTATGTGGATAAGTTAAATAAAAATGGTAAAAAAAGTGTTATTTCTTATGATGAACAAGAGTTTTTGAATAAAATTATCCTTGGAAGCTGTCAAAGTAATTCAGAAAAAATTATTGAAGCTAGACTATATTACAATAATCCATTAAGAATTTCAACAAAAATTATATTCTCTGACAAAGGTGAAGTAAAAGCTCCAGAATGTGAAGGAGTGCGTAAGTCTGGTTTATTTTTAAGATGTCATAAAGATTCTGAAGAGCGGATAACTGAAAAAAGTTTAATAAAGATTTGTGTTAACAACATTACTAATATTTTAAATGATTTATTGCAGGATAAGTGTTACTGTAAATTAAAAAATGAAGAATTTTTATCAGCTATTTTAAATCTTGCTAATGATATTGGGGGCTTTCAATCTCATAGCAATGATGATCTTAGAAAATGTTTTATGATTGCGAAATATGGCGCTAAAGGATTGTCTGATAGTGAAATTAATTATGTTAGAAAGTTTTCAATGGAGTTCCAAAAAAGAGCTAAGGAAATTAAAATGCTGTCTCCTGAAGGTGAAAAGGTAGGTTTAAGAACCAAAAGAATTGGCGATTTTATTGATAGACGATATATTAACATATTATGTAAAGATGCTATTAGTAATTCACGTAATTTGGCAAAGGATGATAATTTTTTAAATTCAATTACATGTGAACTTTCTCAACAACAAAATTCATCAAATTTATCAGATGATTGTAATGATCATGGTTCCATTTGTTCCAATAGTCATGATGAAGAAGTTCATATGTTTCGTGTTAGAAGTGCTGTAAGATGTTTTGATGCAGAAGATGTAAAAAAAAGAATTTCATTCGACGAATCGTCAGAGGGGAAGGGGCCGTCAAGTGCAGTTAGAACAAATCCTAGGACCGATTTTTCTTGTCGTAGTAGTGGTGTGTACAAATAAGTTAATAAAAATATTAGGGTTGTTATCACTATTAGTCTTAATTAATCCAAAAAAAGTTTCTGAAATCTAAAAAATAATTACAACATTATTTATCATAGTCTTTTATTAACAAGAAATTGTAATTGAATGATGGTATAGGATTTGTTTTTAATATAAAGATATAAATATCTATTAATGGCGCTCAATAATAAGATTTAGCGCTAGTAATCTTTAAGTAATTATTTAATTTTTGTAATGCTAATTTATTATCTATTGATTTATGACATAGATTAATTGCTTCACTTATATTATTTACTTTTTTAACTGCCATTAAAGCATAAGCAGCATTAATAATAACAATATCTCGATATGGAGATTTTTTGCCATTTAGCAAATCAATTAACTTTTTAGCATTATATTTAGGATCTTTTCCTTGAATTTTTTCTAATTTTATCTTTTTAAAGCCGATATCTTCAGGGTTAATTACTGACTCTTTAATAATTTTTCCATTTTTACAAATGGTTAAATAAGAATTATCGCATAATGTTATTTCATCCATCATGTCAAATCCGTGAACCAGATATATTTGCGATTCCTGATTTAATTCTATTTGATTTTGGCAAATTATTTGAGCCATTTTTTTCATTGTTTCATGCGACGAAGTGCCAATAATTTGATAATTAACATTTGCAGGATTTAATAATGGTCCTAAAAAATTAAATATTGTAGCTTGATCAATTTCTATTCTTACTTCTTTGATAATTTTTAATGAATCATGAAATAATGGTGCATATAAGAAGCAAAGATTGTTTTTTCTAAATGATTCTTCGATTAGATTTTTGTCTTGAGTAAATTTGATACCAATTTCTTGAAAAATATCAGCTGAACCAGAATTCGAAGAAATTGCTTTATTGCCATGTTTAGCAATGCAAACACCGCACCCTGCAACAACAAAACTAACCGCGGTTGATATATTGAGTGTATTTAACTTATCGCCTCCAGTGCCACAAACATCAAGAGCATTTTTTGGGGCATTAATATGAGTCATTCTTTTTCTTAATGACGATATTGCTCCAAGAAAAGCACTAATTGGCATATTAGCTTTATTTATAGAAAGTAAAAAATCTTTAACATCTTTTTTTTGAATTTTATCATCAAAAATTTGGTCAAAAAAAAGAGTATAATCGTTAATATTATATTTATTTAAGTCCATATTCTAGGAAATTGCTAATTATTTTGTGACCAAATTGAGAGGCAATAGATTCAGGATGAAACTGTACTCCATATATTGGATATTTAACATGTTGAATAGCCATTATTATTTTATCTTTAGTGGTGGCGGTAATTTTAAATTCTTGTGGCAGTGTATTTTTATCAATAATTAAAGAGTGATAGCGTGTTGCCAAAAAAGGGGATGTTATATCTTTAAAGATTATATTGTCACTATGGTATATTTCGCTAATTTTACCATGCATTGGTGTTGTTTTGATGATTTTGGCGCCGAAAGATTGTGCAATTGCTTGGTGACCAAGGCATACGCCAAAAATTGGTAATTTATCTTTAAATTCATCAATAACTTCTAAGCATATACCAGATTCATTTGGTGTGCAAGGTCCTGGAGATAATATTATTGCTCTGGGGTTAATCTTGGTTATTTGATCAACTGATATTTTATCATTGCGATAAACTTCAATATCGTTAGCGCCACATTCAATGAAATAATGATATAGGTTATAAGTAAAGCTGTCGTAATTGTCGATCAATATTATTTTATTACTCATTAATGATTTTTAAAAATTACTAAAAATAGTATTTTAAATTATCAAGCTAATAAATCACTATATTTTTTTATAATCTGACAAGCTATAATCGTCAACAATAACAGCTTCATAAATCGCCTTATAGCATTCTACTATATTTTTATATTCTGTAGCATTGATTATTGATCTATTTTTTGCAATCTTTGCAACATCTTCGATTTTGCCTGATTTGATTACGCCAAATTTTATAGCTTTTTTAACTTTTATTTGCGCATTTTCACAATTTTTAAATAATTTAAAAGCATGTTCAATTTTACCAACATTATCTTTTTTATCAGTGCTAATAAATATATTTTCAGTTAATTTATTGCGTAATTTTTTATCATTGATAATATTATCAACAACTTTATGACTTAGTTTATCATTATTTGGGCATGTAAAAGCGTTAAATCTAGCCCAATAAATAAATGGTAAAAAGATAATTTTACCAAAAATTCCAAATATATTTTGATAAATACCTTCAATTGCATATTGAGCTTTTGTAATTTGTTCTTTTATAGCATATTCTACAATTGGCTGCTCCTCTTTTTTTGAGCCATTGGCTTGAAATTTTCTTAATATGGCAGTTGCAATATACATTGCAGATAAAATGTCGCCAAATCTACCATTTAGCTTTTCTTTTCTCTTTAGATTGCCACCAAATTTTGCAAGAGCTATATCCGTTAGTAGTGCAAAACTTGCTGAACACCAAGCAATTTTTCTTTGATATTTATCGCTAAATTTACAACCAAATGGTTTAGAAATGTGCCCTCTAGTTATTGATAATAATATTGATCTAGCCAAATTACTAATTAAATGCTGAATATGACCAAAGAAAGCATAGTCAAAATCTTTGAGGTTATTATTTTCAAGAGCCTCGATTTCACGATAAACATAAGGATGGCACATAATTGCGCCTTGACCAAATTGTATAAGGCTTCTTGTCATAATATTAGCACCTTCAACAGTAATTGATATTGGGGTTGATAGATAAGCATTTGCTAATATGTTATTAGGGCCTCTAATAATACCTTTACCTCCAATAACATCCATACCGTCATTAATATTTTGACGGAAAATTTCAGTAGCATGATATTTTGCTATAGAGCTAATAACTGCAGGTTTTGCTCCGGCATCAACTGAGGCAGCTGTAAATGATTTCATAGCATCAACGCTATATGTTCTTGAAAAGATTCTTGCTAAAACCTCTTCAATACCTTCAAATTTAGCAAGAGAGCTATTAAATTGTTGTCTTATTGTGCAATATGAACTTGTTACAAGTGATATTAATTTGGATCCTCCAGAAGATGTAGAAGGAAGCGATATTCCTCTTCCTGCTGCTAAGCACTCCATAAGCATCTTCCAGCCATTGCCAAGCCCATTATCTCCTCCTATAATATTGTCAATGTCAATAATAACATCTTTACCATCAATTGGTGAATTGATAAAAGGTGTAGCCAAAGGGTCATGCCTTCTTCCTTGAATAATTCCTTTGGTTTTGTTAGGGATTAATGCACAAGTAATACCAACATTTTCATTATCGAATAATAAATTATTTGGATCTCTTAATTGAAATGCTAGTCCAATTAATGTTGCATAAGCTCCTAATGTGATATATCTTTTACTGAAATTTAATTTTATTTTAATTTTACCGCTTTTATCTTTAAATAATTCTCCACTTGACTCAATTGAGGTAGCGTCTGATCCTGCTAACGTCTCAGTTAAGGCAAAGCATGGAAGATCTTTACCTGATGCTAATCTTGGCAGATAATAATCTCTTTGTTCTTTAGTGCCATAATTTAGTAAAAGCTCTGCTGGGCCTAATGAATTAGGAACCATAGCTGTTATTGCCAATGGAACTGATCTTGATGATAATTTTTCAATTATAACGCTATGGCCATAAGCACTAAATCCTAATCCACCATATTTTTTTGGAATTATAATGCCATAAAATTTTTTTTGAGCAAGGAATTTCCATACTTTTTCAGGTAGGTCACGATTTGTTTGTACAGCATAATCGTCACATATTTTGCATAGTTGCTCTACTTCATTGTCAATAAAGTTTTTTTCTTCTTTAGATAAAGAAGGGTAATTTTGTGAAAATATCCATTTAAAATCTGGCTTACCAGAAAATAATTGACCATCAACCCATATTGATCCCGAAGTTAATGCAATTTTCTCTGTTTGAGAAATTTTAGGCAAATAGCCCATTTTTTTAATCAGAAGAATTATTGGTCTTGAAATAATATTACGTCTTAGAAAAGGAAATAATATTATAGAAGAAATTGTAAGATAGCCAATCCAGAAATTAAGTCCATAATTACATTGTGAAAAAAACCCAGCTATAAAAAAGATATGATATAAAGCCGGAAGCCTTTTATATGATAGCAGAAATAAAATTAATATAGTAAATATTCCTAAAAAGGGAATATATGAAAATGCTGTGATAAATGTATTTATTACGCTAAAAATAATATAATGTAACTCGTTCATAATATTAGTTTAAGTTGTTAAGGTTAATTTCACATGCAGATTTGACTAATGATCTAATCTGATTAATGTAAAGGGCTCTTTCATTGCTTGATATTACGCCACGCGCATCAAGTAAATTAAGAGTATGACTTGCTTTTAGAGCTTGTTCATAGGCGGGAATTGGAAGATTTTTGTGGCATAATAATTCTGATTGCTCTTTAAATTCAGTAAAATTCTTCAATAGGTTATCGATATCGCTTTTTTCAAGAATATATTTTGATTGCTCTTGTTCATTATTAAGAAAAATATCGCCATATGTAATTTTATCTTTTCCGCTAATTTTATTCCATCCTATATCAAAAATTGAGTCTACATCTTGAATATACATGGCAATTCTTTCCAGCCCATATGTGATTTCTCCTGGAATAATATCACAATTAATACCACCAACTTGTTGCATATATGTAAATTGACTAATCTCCATGCCATTAAACCAAACTTCCCATCCAAGCCCAGAGGCTCCAACTGATGGGTTTTCCCAATCATCTTCAACAAATCGAATATCATTTTTTTTAATATCAAGTCCAATTGCTTCAAGGCTCTGAAGATAAAGCTTTTTAATATTGCTTGGCGCTGGTTTTAGGAATGTCTGAAATTGATAATAATGGCCAACTCTATTTGGATTTTGACCATATCTGGCATCTGTTGGTCTGCGACATGGTTGAACATAGGATATTTTACAAAATTTAGGACCTAAAGCATTTAGAATAGTTGCTGGGTGAAGAGTTCCGGCTCCAACTTCAATATCGACTGGTTGTAAAATTACGCAGCCATTTTTACTCCAAAATTGCTGAAGATTAAATATTATTTCTTGAAATGATAATTTCTTCATTTTTGAGTTAATTTGATTATAAATATTAATTATATACTAAATGAACTTCCACACCCACAGTTATTGGTGGCGTTTGGGTTGTTAACTTTAAAATAACATGCCCCAAGATCTTTAACATAATCAATATTTGAACCTGTTAAGAATGGTAAAGATGTTTTATCTGTAACAGCAAGTAATTCTTTATTTTCAATTAAATTTATATCTTCATTGTTTGTTTTTTCATCAAGTGAGAATATATATTGAAAACCACTACATCCTCCTCCTGAAACAGAAATTCTAAGGAATTTATTTTTATTTTGAGGCTTTGATTTAACGTTTTTTATGTGGTTAATCGCAGATTCGCTAAATGAAATTTGGCTCATTATTTATTTCGTAAATTAAGTTCTTTCATAATATCTTCAAATGATATATTTTGATGAATCATTAATATAATGATGTGGTAAAATAAATCGGAAATTTCGCCAATTAAATTTTGTTTATTTTGATCATTTTGCAATTTATCATTAGCAAATGATGCAATTATTACTTCGATTGATTCTTCACCAATTTTACGATTAATTTTTTCAAGACCTTCTTCTATTAATCTATAGCTGTAAGAATTGTTATTTTTTTGATCTATTTTACTTTTTGCTTTATTGAGCAAATCTTTAAGATTAGTTAATTCTTGTGACATGTTAAAGATAAATTAATAGTAATAAATATTATTATTAATGTTAAAATTCTATAATCAATATAATTTAATCTGCCATTTCTTGCTTAGATATTTATTAATATAAGTTATTTGATCATCTGATAATCCTTTATTAAAAATAATGAATTCAGCAATATAGCCGTTAAAAAATAATGAGGAATTATTTTTTGATCCAAGATAGAAATCCGCTATAATATTATTTGGCAAATTGCTATTATTTGAAGAAGAATTATTGCCAAAATTGCTATTATTAACTAAAATTTGTGAAATATTATCTCTTCTGAGCAGGGTAATAATTTGTGGCTTAAGAAATTGATCTTTGTCAAATAGTGATTCATGATTTGAAGAATTAGCTAGGTCATTAGTTGATCCATATGATAATTTTAAGCTACTTGATGTTGAGGAATAGTTGTTGTTAATTTGTGATGAAAATAAAATATTGGTTGAAGGGTTGTAAAGATCGTAAATATAAGCGCTAGATCCTTTAAATGTTAGAACAGCAAAAATAGTAATTGCTGACTTATTTTTAGTTAATTGAGAATTAAGATTACTTTTAAGTAAAAAATCATTTCCATCAAAATAAATTGCGGGCAAATTATTTATTCCATATTCATGATAAGTTGGCATATTTGCCTGATTACTTTGAGTGAGTTTATATGTTGCATCTAGAAAATTAACTGATTGCCAATATGATATTTGATCTTGATCTATAATATCTTGTGGAAAGCTATTTTTATTTGTAGAATCAAGCCATAATATTAGGTTATCTTTTAATTGAGGGGTGAATGTTATCATTACAGATTCGGCAGTTTTTGGTCTTGTTAAAGCGATATCTATTGAAAATTTTTTAATAATAAAGTTAGTACCAATAATACCAGCAATAATAATGCCAATAATTGTTATGACTATTGATATTTCTGTTATAGAAAATGCTTTTTTTGTTGTTTTATTAGGAAATATCTTCATTAATTAATAGATATTTAATTAGATAGTAAGATTAATTTATTTGCTCTCTTATTGACTTATGTGAATTAACCTTATTATTAAAATAATATTTTATAATAATATAGCTTGATTTTATTGTCCTATTAATCATAAATCAAGTTACATAACTAATTTACTTATAATATTAATTATTTAATTACAAATTATGAATATAGAACAAACATTATCAATAATAAAGCCTGATGCAACTAAAAGAAATATAATCGGTAAAATTAATGCTAAATTTGAAGAAAATGGTCTTAAGATTGTTGCGCAAAAGATGTTGAAATTATCAAATGATGTTGCAGCAAAATTTTATGAGGTTCACAAAGATAGACCATTTTATCAAGATTTGGTAAATTTTATGACTTCTGGAGTTGTAGTAGTTCAAGTTCTTCAAGGAGAAAATGCTGTTGCCAAAAATAGAGAAATAATGGGGGCAACTAATCCAGCCGAGGCTTTTGAAGGAACTATTCGTAAAGAATTTGCTGAGTCAATCGAGGCTAATTCAGTTCATGGTTCAGATAGCTTAGAAAATGCTAGAAATGAAATTAAATTCTTTTTTTCTGATTGCGAGATTCATAATTAGTAATTACTAATTATAAATTATGAACTAATATTTTTTTTCTTTTGTAAAATTTTATTAATATCTTTATACACTGATAAAGATAGGTTATAATATTGGCTATAATTACTAAATCTTAAAAGTTATATTATGCCAAATAGTGATAAAAAACGCAAGACCATTGGAATCATAGGAGCCGGAGCAATGGGTGTAGCAGCTGCGCTAGAGATTAGTGAGCAATTTCCAGATTTATTTGATGTGGTAATATATGAAACACATTGTGATATTCTCCAAGGGTCTTCAGGAGGAACTCCAGGAAGAATGGGCCTTGGGTATCATTATGCAGACCTAGAGACAGCATTGAAATATCTAGAATATACTATAGGATTCATTAAAAGATTTCCCAAATCTATTAGGAATGATGATTTAGAAGGGCGATATTTTATAACCCGTGACTCTTTGGTTGACCCTGGATATTTGCTTAAAATATATAGCCAAATATCAGAATCATATAATGAAATTGCGAAAAAAGATCCAGATATTATGAAAGCTTTTGGTGGATCACAAATGTCGCATAAATTTTAACTAAAGATGAATATGAAGGTGATGTGTCTTCTGAAAAAGTTAATATAGCTGTTGCAACGCTTGAAAGAATATTTGATATTGAGAAATTTACGAGTCAGGTAAAAGATGAATTATCCAACTTTGGTGTAAAAATTTTTCTTAATACTGAAGTTTCTAAAATTATTCAAACAAAAGATGGTTTTAATATAGAAATTAAAATGGTTGGTAAAAAAAGAAAAACATGCGAAGATCCCGGAGAGTCGGTAACAGATGTATCTTATGTTGATCAGATGATTGAATGTACATGGAATAAGGGTGAGCAAATTATAAAAAATTTTGCGACTGATAATAGCTTGAAGTTACCTGATATTCAACATTTTTCATCAAGATTAAAATTTCTTGCTGAGGTTTATATACCTGAGGATATAGCACATATGAATCATTCATTTTTTTGTGTTGGACCTTTTGCGATGTTTACCAATGAGACTAGTAAAGATGTGTTGCAAAATATTGCAAAAATTACATACGCAAATGTTACTAATGTTTTAGGTTGTGACCAAATGGCAGAATGTCAGGATCAAAAAAGAATAAATTTATGGAAAGGCATATATAATAAAATTGGCAATATTTCTATAGCTGAGTGGCATAAAATGGTTGATAATGGTGGTATAACTGAAGAAATGGCGCAAATTATTGGTGCTGAAATAATAAAAGGTGTTGCAGAATATATACCACAGATGAGTAAAGCAACATTAAGAAGGTTGCTGCCAGGATATGTTCTTTCAAGTCAAGAGGGTAAATCAGATATATCTGCCATAGATTCAAAAATTCACAAGAGATCAGAGGGTGGTATAAATAAAGTGGTTGAAGGTTTTTGGAGTGCTAAAGCAATGAAGCTTTTTGGATGCGTTAATATTGCAAAAGAATTAATGCTTCATCAATTTCCTGAAGAGTCACAGCAGAGGAAAATAGAGTTAGATAGTAAAGCTAAACACAAAGAATTCGTGGAGAAATTCTCGATGATTTGTAAGAGTTTAAATCGTGCTGAAGATCAAAATATTATGCCAAGTTCGATTAAAGTTTTAGAAAGAGTATTTGACAGTGGGTACGAATATCATGAAAGAAATATATCTAGAACTTCATCTTCTTCAAGTGGCGTACAACAAAGCTTTAAGACCGATTGTTCTTCACCAGCCTCATCATTATCTCCTTCGGCTAGAAATGTATGCACGAGACCTTATGATGAAGGACGCAATAGAGATGATATTAGCGATAAAAATGAGCAAGGGGAAGGAGGCCTTTTACTAGTTGAAGCTTTAATGGATAGTGGTGCTAGGACTGGATCTTTAGGGAGATGAATGTAATTATAATCAATAATTGAAATATTTAGCTATATTTGTAAAATCGATGTTTGTAAAGTAAAATTCAATCATTTTAATCAGTAAAGAATGTATTTAGAAAAATATATATGTGCAATTAGGAATTCGCTAAAATATTTTATAAAATATTTTATAAAATCATATCCAATTATACCAATAATATCGTTATTATTTATTGTTATTTTTGCAATATATATATTATTTACTAGCTCTCAAAAAAAAGAGCGCATCTATCATGAATTTGATTTGGCTTTATCTGAGTCTGAAAGACATTTTGCTAGCGTTGTAGAATATACGCAATATTTGATGAAAATTATGGCACATCAAATTAGTAATGATTATAATAATAAAGGTAAAATTTATGATATATTAAAAAAATATACTATAAATTTAAATTTTTCGCAAAATGTACCTATTACCTTTTTTTCTTGGGTTGATATCAATGATAATATGTTGGTTGATTCATATTATGGAATATTAAAAGATCCGATAAATTTATCAAAAAGAGATTATCTTGAATTTACTAAAAAAAATTTTAATGATATATTTTTAGGTAATATTGTTAAGGGATCAACGAGTAATGTATATTTGATACCAGCTGGTATAGGGGTAGAGTCAAATCAAAAATATGTTGGATCAGTAGTAATTGGCTTTAAAATTGATAGTTTATTATCTAAAATTAGCAATATTTTGAGTAATAAAGATATGGAATCATTAATTATTGATCAAAATTTAGATATACTTAAACTAGATATGGTTAATATGTCGGCAATAGGTCGTAATGATTTAAAAAACAGTCTAGAATTTATAAAAGAAAATAACATAAAAGAACTAAGTGATATTTCTATTTTTGACTTAAAATCGAGTTTTAAAATTAGAAAAATTGCTAATAGTAATTATTTCATATTAGTTAAATTTAAGGATAGTTATAAATTAAGCTCTATTTTTAGTGATTACATTTTTAAATTTATTGAGCTGTTATTTATTGCTATTTTTATTTTAATTTTACTGATTTTCCTTTTTAAAAATGAAAGAAAAAAAAGATTTAAATTGGTTAATTTAAATAGATTTGTAAAAAAATCAGAAATTAATAGAGTTAAATTTCTTAATTCTACATCTCATGATTTAAGAAATCACATATATGGCATTAAGGGTATCTCAGAATTATTGGCTAGTGAAGAAGTGATTAATAAAAATAATGAATTAAAAGAGTTAGTTGATTTATTACTTATTCAATCAATCTCCATGACTAGCTATGTTGAAGATATTTTAGATGATGATCAGGCCAAATCGGGTAAGATGATGTTAACTAAAATTAATGAATTTAATCCAGATGATATTATTAAAAAAGTTATCACGCTATGTAATGATATGGCCGCTAAGAAAAATATCAAAATAAATAGCAAATTATCAAATAATAAATTATTAAATTCAGATCAAAGAAGATTTGAGCAAGTAATATTAAACTTACTATCTAATTCAATAAAATATAGTCCTGATAATAGTATTGTAGATATTACTTCTCAATATAGTAAGAAAAATGATATTATTGAAATTAAAATTAAGGATTATGGCTATGGCATGAGTCAAATAGAAATTGATAATATTTTAAGTGGTAAGTTTTCAGATTTTAGAAGGAATAGGAAGAATAATTCATATGGTATTGGCTTTGAAAATGTTATGCACTTAATTAACTTATTAAAATGTGAAATAAAAATATTGTCAAAAAAGAATAAAGGATCAACCATAATATTAAAATTTAAATCTTAGGGTAATTATTAAGCGTAAATTTCATTATGATTTTTTGTTGTAAATGTAATTTATTATTGATATTACATTGATCTTCCGGGTGATGGATTATTTTTATTGTTTTTAATTTTATCGCGCAATGCTGATCTATTTTCTCGAGCAATTTCCATTTTATCGCTGATTTCGTCTTTTTCCTTATCAAGCCGCTTTCTTTTTAAGCGCCAAAGCATTGATCTTTTTGCGGTAGTATTAATTGATTTTATGCCGCCTTCAGTTCCCATTCTATCTACTTCTTCAGATCTATCGTCCCAGATATCTTCAGATTTAGTATTTTTTTGCTCTTGTGCTTCAAGGCCTCCAGTTTCAATGCTAAGATTGCGTTGATGATGTGACTCTGGTCTTATTTCTGTCTCATTAGTTTTAATATTATTTTTCTCTAATTCTTCATCATATTTTGATAAAATATTATTGCTATCTTCTTTATTATTATAATTGTTATTTTGCTCATGATTTTTTTGGCTGTAATATTTTTCTTGAATTTCATCTTTTGATTCAAAAAAAAATCTGTATATTTTTACAAAAAATAGTAGAATCTTAATGATAAAATTGCTAATTTTCATGATAATTGCTGAATTATTTGTATAATTTCATATATTTTACTTATTTTTGACTGATCACTGGTTAGTTGGCAATAAAAAATTAATTTTTGTTCAGGGTTTATTTTAATTTTATTATTACTGGAAAAAACTAATTTGAGTAGCTTATCTGGATTGCTAAATTTATTATTTTTAAACTCAATTAATATATGATCTTTATTATTGATAATTGATTTAATTCCTAGTATTTGACATTGATATTTTATTTTTGCAATTTCAATTAAATTATTGACTTCAGGTGGAATTTTACCAAATCTATCTGTTATTTCATTGCATAGAGATTCTTGATCATCATCATTTTTAATTAGAGCAATTTTTTTGTAAAAAGTCATTCTAAGTGATAAATCTTCAATATAATTTTTAGGAATTAATAAGGAAATTGATAATTTTATTTGTATTGAATAGTCAATATTTGATGTTATTATTTCTTGATTTTTTACGATTTCTGGTGAGTTTTTAATTTTTTCAATAGTTTCAAGAAGCATCTGTTGATATAGCTCAACTCCAGTTTCTTTTATATGTCCAGATTGCTCATCTCCAAGTAAATTACCACTTCCTCTAATATCCATATCGTGCGATGCAATATTAAAGCCCGCACCTAGTGAGTCAAGATTTTGCATTACTTCAAGCTTTTTCTTAGCGCTAGCCTTTATTTTTTTATTTTTGTCAATCATGAAATAGCAATATCCGCGCAATTTAGATCTGCCAACTCTTCCTCGCAATTGGTATAATTGAGATAGTCCAAACATTTCAGCCCTAAAGATAATCATTGTATTGGCAATTGAAATATCTATCCCTGATTCAATTATTGTAGTCGATAATAAAATATCAGTATCAGATTCGCTAAACTGATTCATAATATCGTCAAGCTCATTGATCGACATTTGACCATGAGCAGATGCAATTTTTAGATCAGGTAGTAATTTTTGCAATTTAGGCTTGATTTCTAATAAATCTTTTACTCTTGGAACAACAAAAAATATCTTACCACCTCGATTATATTCCCTTAAAATTGCTTCTTTAACTATAATATCATCATAAGGCATGACAAAATTTCTTACAGATAATCTATCGAGTGGTGGAGTAGCTATTAAGCTTAAATCTTTCACTCCAGTTAGTGACATTTGAAGAGTTCGAGGAATTGGGGTAGCCGATAAATTAAGTAAATGAACATTATTGCGTAATTTTTTTAATTTCTCTTTTTGCGCTACTCCAAAATGCTGCTCCTCATCAATTATTACTAATGCAAGATTTTTAAATTTAATATTATTTTGCAGTAATGAGTGGGTACCAATAATAATTTCAGCCTCGCCATTTTCAATTTGGCTTCTAATTATTTTGGCCTGGCTATTTTTTATTAATCTTGATAATTGAACAATTTTAATATTTGATAAATTAAATCTTTGGCTGAAATTTTTATAATGTTGCTTGCAAAGAAGGGTGGTTGGCGTTATAATGGCGATTTGATTTTTAATATTGCGGCAATTATTGCTTATAATAATTGCCGCAGCCCTCATGGCAACTTCTGTTTTGCCAAAGCCAACATCGCCACAAATTAGACGATCCATAGGCATTCCTTTAGCTAAATCCCGAGTAATATCATCAATTGCCTGTATTTGGTCTTGAGTTTCAATGAATAAAAAATTACGACAAAATTCATCATAAAAATTTTGATTAGGATAAAAAATAGCTGATTTTTTTAATTTTCTTGCTGCAGCAATTTTTAGAAGTTCTTCAGCAGCAATTTTAATTTTCTTTTTAATTTTGTTTTTGCGATTTTTCCATGAAGAAACTCCTAATCGATCAAGCTGGATTAATGGATTTTCAGAGCCATATCGACTTATCAGGTTAATATCATCAACTGGAACAAATAAGATATCATTGCCACCATATATGATCTTGATCATATCAGTTTTAACATTGCTGGTATTGATAGTATGAATTCCGTCAAATTTTCCTATACCGTGATCACGATGAACAACTAATTCAGATTCATTAATTGCTAATCCTTCTTGCATTAATCTCTGGGCATTTATAGTCGACTTATTTCTTGATGTTATTTTCTTTTCACCAAAAATTGCCTGCTCTCCAATTAACATTATTTCATTGCAATAAAACCCAAAATGTGTTTGCAATATTGCGCTATTAATTTTGTTATTTTTAAAGAAATTTAATTGTTCAAAATTTGAAATATTATGGCAATATATCTCATAATCTGGAAGTATTTTGGCAATTCTGTCGGCAAAGCTTTGACTTAGAAAGGCAATAAATATTTTAATTTTAATATTTTTTTGTTCATTTATTTTAGCTAAAATAAAATCTTTAACTAATTCTAGAGGGTCTTTTTTATTAGCTCTTCCAGCAAGCGCGAAATCTGGAGTAGCTTTTATTTCCAGGTTAATTTTTCTTACATTATTAGCATCTTCAAATTGGCAAAATTCAATATTTATTGAATTTTTAATTTCATTAATAACTTCAATATCACTTTTATAAAGCAATTTAGAATCTATGGGTTGTAATATATTATCTTTATTATGTTTATCATCGAAGGATCTATTGTCATATGCTTGATCTATAAGATATTTTCTGTCTTTGGCTAGATTAAAAATACTGCTATAATTAAATATAATAGGGTTTTTGCTATATTTAATTAGTGAAGTTAAATTATTATTATAAAAAAATGGCAAGAAGTGCTCCATTCCAATATAGCTCCTATTATCTGATATTGCATTATATAGTTGATCGTCAAGCCAGTTAGGGCATATTTGTCGGTAATTTTTTTTGAATGATTCTATTGTTTTTGGGGTTAAAATAACTTCTGAGGCAGGTAATATTTCAATGTTTTTTACTGATTCTTGCGATATTTGCGTTAATGGATCAAATATTTTGATTGACTCTACTTCTTCACCAAAAAAGTCAATCCGGTAACCAATTAAATCTGCTGCTTGTTGCATTACAATATCAATGATCCCGCCTCTAACAGCAAAATCGCCAATATCATTGGCCACTGCTTGTCTTTCATAGCCCTTATTAATTAAAAATTGAGAAATTTGTGCAATAGAAATTTTAGTTCCTACCTTTAAGTAAAGTCCTAAATCATTGATTTCTTCAATGGATAAGGTTTTTTGCATAAAGGAATTAATTGAAGTGATAATAAAAAAATATTTATTATCATTTCTTACTGCTAATTTATATAAGGATTTAATTCTTTGATTGGCAATTAAAGGTTTTGGCGAAGTTAAATCATAGGGCAAACAATCCCACGCTGGAATAATCACTATTTCAAGATTATTATGACCAAAAAACCTTATTTGTTGTTCAATTCTTGTAATATCAGCATCATCATTGGCAATAAAGATTATATCATTATTGTTAAAATTTTTAATAACTTCTTTAATAATTAGGGGTTGTGCATCAATTGGAGTCTTGATTAAAGAGCATGATTCTTTGATATTTTTTAATTTTGTATCTAGGCCAATCATTATTTATGAAATTTTTTCAATAGAAAAAAGAGCCTGACTTTTATTAATATCAGGTGGTAGCACTTTTATATCATGGTTCTTTGCAACTTGTAAGAATATATTTATTTTATCAGCATTATCAATTTCAAGATTGATTGAAGCTGTCAAAAATTCTGGCAGATAATGAGCTTTTAAATAAGCAGTTTGATAAGATATTAATGCATAGGCTGCTGCATGAGATTTGTTAAATCCATATCCTGCAAATTTATCAACAAGGTCAAAAATTTCACCAGCCTTTTTTTCATCGACATTATTTTCTTTAGCTCCATTGATGAATATTTTTCGCTGTTTATCCATTTCTTCTTTAATCTTTTTACCCATTGCTCTTCTAAGAAGGTCGGCACCTCCAAGGCTATATTTTGCCAGAACTCTTGCAATCTCCATTACTTGTTCTTGATAAACGATAACGCCATAGGTTTCTTTAAGTATGGGCTCTAATAATGGATGAGGATATGAGATTTGTTCTTGGCCATGTTTTCTTTTAATGTAAGTTGGAATATTATCCATTGGACCTGGTCTATATAGCGAAATAAGAGCAATAATATCTTCAATTTTATCAGCGCGCATTTGTCTTAATACTGATCTCATTCCTGAAGATTCAATTTGAAATGCTCCGATTGAATCTCCTTGAGCTAGCATTTCAAATGTTTTTTTATCATCTAGCTTTATTTCTGATATATTAACATCAATATTTCGATTAGATTTTATTAATTCAACGGTTTTAGATATTGTTGTCAGAGTTTTAAGTCCTAAAAAATCAAATTTAACTAATCCTGCAGCTTCCGCATATTTCATTGAATAGCCAACTGCAGGCATTTCGTCAATTTTATCACTATATAAGCAGCAAATTTCATGAAGCGGTTTATCGCCAATGACAACCCCAGCAGCATGAGTTGATGCGTGGCGATTAAGCCCTTCTAATTTAAGGCCAATATCAACCAATTTCTTAATTTGTTCATCTTCTTTAATTGCTTTTTGTAATTCTTCATCCATTTCTATAGCCTTTTCAAGGGTAACGGCTTCAATGGCATTAAATGGAATTAGCTTGCATATTCTGTCAACCTGATTATATGGCATTTGCAATACACGACCAACATCTTTTAATACTGCTCTTGCTTGTAATTTTCCAAATGTAATAATTTGTGCAACATATTCTTTGCCATATTTTTTTTGTACATAGTCAATTACCTCATCTCTTCGAGCTTGGCAAAAATCAATATCAAAATCTGGCATTGAAACTCTTTCTGGATTTAAGAATCTTTCAAAGAGTAAGCCAAATCTAATAGGGTCTAGGTCAGTAATTTTGAGTGCCCAGGCAACAACAGAGCCAGCACCAGATCCTCTTCCAGGTCCAACTGGAATATTGTTATTTTTAGCCCATTTAATAAAATCTGATACAATTAGAAAGTAACCTGGAAAATCCATTTTAACGATAATTGAAAGTTCATAATCTAATCTTTGGAAATATTGCTTTTCAACTTCTTTAATTTGGTCATCAGTTAATTCTTCTATTTTGGCCTTGATCATTATTTTCTCTTTGAGACCTTCATGGGCCTGTTTTTTTAACTCTTCGCCATCATCAAAACCATCTTTTGTTGAAAATTTGGGTAAGGATGGCGGGCGATCAAATGCCATAATATGACATTTTTTAGCAATATTTACACTATTTTCAATGGCATCAGGTAAATCACGAAATAGATCTTTCATTTCATCAATAGATTTAAAATATTGATTAGGTGTTTTTTTTGTTCTATTGTCATCATGCAGAACTTGACCTTCTCCAATGCAATTGAGAATATCTTGTGCCTCATGCATATCTTTATCAAGAAAATATACATCATTTGAGGCAATTAGAGCAATATCTTTATCAAGAGCAATTTGAATTAATTGTTTCTCAATTTTTATTTCTTTAGAGTTATTATGTCGGTTAATCTCAATAAAAAAGTCATCTTTAAAGATGTTTTGGAATTCGGTAACTAATTTAAGAGCATTCTCTTCTTGATTCATTAACAAGTTTTTTGCTAAAAAGCCATCCATACCACCTGAAAAAGCAATTAATCCTGAAAAATGTTCTTTTAATGAGTTAAATTTAATATGAGGTGATAAACTTTGTTGGCGATTTAGATAACATCTACTAGCTAGATAAAGTAAATTTTTATAGCCAATATCATTTTTAGCAATTAGGGGTAATTTGATAAAGGAGTTTTCAATATTTAAATTTGATTGATTATCATTTTGTTCTAGGTCAATAGTTAATTCGCATCCAAGAATTGGTTGTATTGAGTTTTTTTTGCAATTTGAAGAAAATTCTAATGCACCAAATAAATTATTTATATCCATAATACCTAGTGCAGGCATATTAAATTGCTTAGCTTTTGCTACTAAGTCATTTATTTTAATAGCTCCTTTGCATAATGAATATGTGGTATGATTTTTAAAATTAATAAACATTATTTTTTGCTAATAATAAGATAGCCACGAAATTTATTACCATCTTTTGTATTCATGGAATTAAAAAATTTTTTAATATCTGCCCAATACCATTTTTGTTTATGAAGAGCGACATCCATTATTAAAACTTTATTATTTTGCTCGTTATAAGCAATGATTGGCGACATATGACCATTTGTTTTTAATTTAAGTTTTTTTCCATGAAAATTAGCAATTATATATTTTTCTTTATTATTTAGTGAATTTTTTAAGTCTGTTTTAAAAATCTCAAAATGCTCTTTATTTGATTTACTTACATGCTTTTTTATAACTTTAAGGCTATATATGTCGCTTAAAATTGTGCTTAATTCAGTTAATGTTAAACCGGCATCGTAAAGAGGTTTATCTTTGATGATTTTTTTTGGAATTTTAAGGTTGATAATATTAATATCTTTTATTTTGTCAGTATCTTTATTAAAGAAATTATCTTGATTATATAGTGGATATTTAATTACACCTCCACCAAGAGATAATGGCTTAAATATTTCTTTGTTCTTTTGGCTTGGAATATTATTATAATTAAGGGCATTTAAAATTGTTATTGCTGAAGCTGCAGTGCAATATATTGGATTAATTTGAGGTTGATAAAAATTAATTAAGTTGTAAAAATCGCCTTTAAATTTACTTGTCTCAAGCAGATTAATTCCTTTATCACTATTAAATTGAGTAATATTTTTATTACTAGATAAATTATTAGCAAAGCAGTTAATATTAGCTGCAAATATTAATATTAATAATGTCTTGAATAATATTTGAGTCATGATTGTTAAATTAGTAAATTTATATAATTAAATAAATTAATTAACAAAAATTACTATTCAAATATTAAAATTTATACTTAATGCCTGTCATAAAAGCTAGTGGCTTTCCGGGCCTTGCTCTATCTGGCGTTCTGGATGCCATATATTTTTTATTAAATAAATTATCAATATTTAAGAATAATCTAGTATTTTGATAAATTTCTAGCTCGCTGGCAAGATCAACTATTACATGATCATCTATTAATTCATTTTGAGCAATTATGCCTGACCCAGCTTTTGAACGCATTTTAGAAAGATATTTAGTATTTAAATTTATTTGATATTTGTCGTGAATTAACCCAAGGCTAATAAAAAACTGATTTTTGGCAATATATGGTAATTGATCGCCTTTATTAACATTACCCCATGGCTTAAAGTCGCTATTAAAGCTTGACTGAAAACGAGCATCATTATAGGTGTAATTAAATGTTAAAGGAAGTTGCAAATTATCAAGGTTAAAATGATTTAATATATTATATGATAATTCAAATTCTAGGCCTTTAATAGTAACTTCGCCACTATTATATTGATCTCCAATATTACAATCATTACCTCCCACAGATTGCGAACATTCACCTAATAAATTAGAATAATCATTAAAAAATCCAATTAATGAACTTTTAACAATATTATTATCAAAGCGAATTCCAGCTTCATAGTTAATGGATTTTTCAGATTCTTGTTTTTTTGATGAAGGAGATGGTGGGGCAAATCCCTTATGAATAGAGCTAAAAATATTATAATCTTGATGAAGTTGATATATTGCACTAATTCCTGGTATTAATGCGCTAATATTGTGATTATTATTTTTTGCAGAAGAATTTCTGTCTATTAGTTTTAAGTTAATATTTTCATAGCGCAGACCCGGGGTAATTGTTAATTTTTTATACTTTATGGCATCGCTAATAAATATTGAAATTGCATCACTTTTTTTATCTGAGTCTCCTGCCTGGCCATTAATTCCATAATTTGTTAAATTCATTATACCATCTTCTAAATTATAGATATCATCTCTTTGAAATCTACTTTCTTGATCGCTATGATATCTGGTGCTAAATTTGATATTATGAGAAAATTTTTTATGATTAAATTGCGAGGTAAGTAATGATTGAATACCTTGTGAATAATATTTGCGATTATTGGCTCTTAATTTTAAATTATTCTGAGTAAGGGCGCTAGTAACATTTTTTGTATTTAATTTATACCAATTTCTTGCAAAATCATTACGATAAATTGTTGTTGTTAAATCAAAATTATTAAAATCTATATAATGTCTTAAATGATATTTTTGATGATCATTTTCCATTTTATCTAATTGAGATGCAGCGTATCTTCGATATGGATTTTGATAAAAATCGCTATCTTCTAGACCAAGATATGTTTCATTTGACACTTCCTGGCTATATCCTAATTTAAGCTCAATAGATTGATAGATATCTGCATTTGGGTCGGTTTCATATTTAAATTTAGCCATAACATCTTGAATGTCATAGCCGGTATTTTTATTAACAGCATCAATTTTTTTAAAACCATCAGATTTTTCATGAGAAAGGTCGATTAAAAAAGATAAATTATCAATTTTATCACCATAATTAATATTCATTACATTGCTATTAAAGCTGCCATAGCCAGCATAGATATTATATGTTTTTTTGTTAGGAGTATTTTTAGTTATTAAATTTATAGCTCCATTTGTTGTTTTGGGGCCAAATTCAATAGATGATGATCCCTTTCTAACCTCAACCCCTGACATTTTTGATATTCTAGGGAAATAATAAGCATCGGGTGCACTATATGGGGCAGGGGCAATTAAAATGGAATCTTCCATTAATACTATATCATTACTTCTATTACTTCTGCCGCCTCTTAAACCGATATTAGGTCTTAAGCCAAAACCATCTTCTTCTTGAATATTAACGCCTGGAACTTGTTTTAAAACTCTATTAATATCTTTGTAAGAGAATTTTTCAAGCTGATCTTGATCGATATAATGGGCTGAGCCAGCAATATTTTTAATATTATCTACACTGCCAACCACCATGATTTTTTCCATAATTTTTTTATTATGATCGTCATTTGCCAAAATAGGGGCCTGATAAAATAATAGTAGTGATAATATAGCAATTTTTAATTTGGTAATTTTCATAAATATTTATATTAAATGATAATGATTATCATTATAATTAAATGTTGTAAATTAAATTTTCAATAGCTAAAATGATAATTATTATCAATTTTTTATATCACTTTGATCTTAAATAATATTGCACAACAAAATATAATAAATAGCCGCAACATAATATCAGCTGCAATAGCTATTTTGTTGCACTTATTCATATTATTATTACTACAAAAAAACTTTAATAGCAGCCTTATTGCCAGTAATATTGGCGGCAACTTATCAATATCTTTGGCCAATATTTCTTCTTATTCTAATATTGTTCAAAAAAATGATAATATTAATAAAAAAATTAATAACATAAAAAAAACTAAATTATCTTCTAGTAAGAATAATGATAATAGCTCTAATGTTATTGATAATGAAAATATTGCATATAGTAAAAATTTCTCAACCATAGGCAATAAAGAGATGCCAATTTATCCAAAAAGATCCCTTAAACTAGGACAAGAGGGTATTGTTTATCTTAAAATATTAATATCAGAATCTGGTGTTAGTGAGCAAATTGAATTTCTTAAAAAATCTCAATACCCTTTATTAAATAAATCTGCAATCAATGCAGTTAAAAAATGGCAATTTAAACCAGTTATTATTGGTGGCAAAGCAGTAAAAAGCTGGGTTGAGGTTCCTATTGAGTTCAAAATTAGCTAATGATAGATTTAATAACTAAGGTAGGTTTTTTATTTTATCCATTATGTTTTCTTTCGCTTCTTGCATCTATTATTATATTAGAAAGATTATTTTATTTTATCAGATTACCAAAAGTGCAAAATAGCACATTTTATCTAGAGATATCAAAGCTACTTGATAAAAATAGTGAAATTGCTAAGAATCTTAGAGATGAAATTATTGAAGTTAAGTTAATTGAGTATCAAAATATATTACAAAATGGCCTTTATAGTCTTAAAATGATAGCAATTATAACGCCAATGATTGGTTTGCTTGGAACTGTTATAGGTATGATAAAATCATTTAAAGTTATTTCCAAGTTAGATAGTGCTGTAGCACCCTCCATGATTGCCGATGGGTTGTTTAATGCAATGCTTACCACTGCATATGGTCTTGCAATTGCTATTATTTCATTATTTTTTACATTTATATATTTAAGAATTAGCGAAAAATATCTTAGTAATATCCAAAAGTTAGCAAATATTAAGTCATTTAAATTAGCAAAAATTAACATCAATGATTAATATAATTGCCAATAGGCGTAAAAATCTAATCTCTGAATTAGCGCCAGATCTGACACCACTTATTGATGTTATATTTATTTTAGTAGTATTTTTAATTTTAAATTTTAATGCTCCAGAATATTTCCTAAAGGTTGATTTGCCAAAAGATGAGGAAAATATCTCACAAAATATTGTAGATAAAAAAGATATTAAAATTTATATAGCAAAAGATATAATTGGCTGGAAAGTTAATGATTTGCAAATTGATCGGGCGGCAAATCTTAGAAATAAAATAAATATTTTATCAAAAAATTACTCTGATTCAAAAATATTAATTTATGTTGATCAAGATGCTCAAATATCAAGACTTATTACATTATTAACAATATTAGAGAAAAATAATTTCAAACAAACAAATATTGCAGTAAAAAGAAAATAACAAGAATTAATTATTGACAGTGAATCAAAAAATGTTATAATAAATTATATTATGGGACTGTCCGAAATCCAACCCAAAATAATCTAATAAATTCCTTGTTATAATCAGCCATAAAGCTAATATTTATATAGCTTTATGGCTGATTTATTAACTGATATTTTATCAAATTATGGATGATTTAAACTTCTCT
>JAUROA010000053.1 GCA_030835745.1 Alphaproteobacteria bacterium | reverse complement strand
TGATAATAAAAAAAATTTTAGCAAATTCTGAAGGTTGTAAGGTAAAACCAAAAAAAGAAACCCATCTTGTTGCGCCCTTAGCTTCAACACCAAAAAAGAGTAAATATAACATTAAGGTAAAGCTAATTATAATACCGACAATGCCAAGAATTGTGATATTTCGCAAATTTAAAAAAGATATTATAATCATAATAAAAATTGCCGCAATACTAAAAAATAGCTGTTTTTTTATAAAAAATAAGTTGTCAACATTGATTCTTTTAGCAATTGCAGGGCTGGCTGATGTTGTCATAATAAAGCCAAATATTATAAGAAAAAAAGCAAAGAAGAAATTTATCTTATCAATATCAAGCCACCATTTCTGGATAAAGTTTAAATCAGATCTATTAAAAAAATTATTATTGACCATTAATTAGAATTTTTTTAAAGTAAATTAAGCCTAATTTAGGATTAAATATAAATTATGCATTAACCATAAATTATCTTAGTCATGACAAAAACAAAATCAAGCAATATAAGCAATATTTGGGGCTCAAGATTTAGCGAAAAAACAGCAGATTTAATGCAAGATATAAATCAATCAATTAGCTTTGATTACATATTATACAAACAAGATATTCAAGCTTCATTAGCTCATGCTAAAATGCTATATAAGATAAAAATTCTAAATAGCAAAGAGCATAATCTAATTAAAAAAGGTCTTAAACAAATTGCAGAAGAAATTAAAGATAATAAATTTAATTTTAAAATTGAACTTGAAGATATTCATATGAATATCGAGTCTAGACTAAAAGAAATAATTGGACCATGCGCTGGCAAACTTCATACTGCACGCTCAAGAAATGATCAAATCGCTACCGACCTAAAACTTTTTGTAAGAGACGAGATAGACCAAGTTAAAAAATTATTATCACAACTTAACAAAAATATTATAAGACAGGCTAAAAAAAATATTAAAGTAATTATGCCTGGATTTACTCACTTACAAATTGCTCAACCAGTATTATTTTCTCATCATTTAATGGCATATTTAGAAATGTTTAAAAGAGATATTTCACGCTTAAATGATTGTCAAAAAAGACTTAATGAATGCCCTCTTGGATCAGCCGCCCTAGCTGGCACTTCATTTAAAATTGATAGAAAATTTTGCGCTAAAGAATTAAACTTTGATAGACCAACTGCCAATTCAATGGATAGTGTTTCTGATAGAGATTTTATTATTGAATATTTATCATGCCTTTCTTTAATTTCTAGCCACCTATCCAGAATGTCTGAAGAGCTAATTATATGGAGTAGTAAAGCCTTTAATTTTATCAAAATTCCTGAATCATTTACTTCTGGAAGTTCAATAATGCCTCAAAAAAGAAACCCAGATGCCGCAGAATTAGTAAGGGGCAAAACAGGAAGAATATATGGATCATTAATATCTCTACTTACGGTTATTAAAGGTCTAAATCTAACATATTCTAAAGATATGCAAGAAGATAAAGAGCCATTATTTGATGCTACAAAAAATATTAAAATATGTATTGATGCCTCTTCTCAAATGATTGCAAAAATCACAGTAAATAAAGAAAATATGTACAAAATGGCAAGCCAAGATTTCTCTACAGCAACTGATATTGCTGACTGGTTAGTACAAAACCTTAATATTGCTTTTAGAGAATGTCACCATATTACTGGTAAAATTGTTAAATTAGCAGAAGATAAAGGTCTAACAATTGATCAATTACCTCTTGTTGAATTGCAAAAAATTGAGCCAAGAATAAATGAAGATATTTATAAAATTTTATCAGTTGAAAACTCGATCAATTCTCGCAACTCCTATGGTGGCACATCTTCAAAAATGGTTAAAGAGCAAATTGAGATAAATGATAAATATAAATAGCAAACTTAAGAGCTGACATAAATAATAACAGGTCAATCAAAACAATCATCATCAAGGATAAAGATATTCAACCCCTACCTTAGGAAATAATAATTTTTAAGAAAGAATTTTTTTCAAATCTCCCAAGGAGGGTTGCTTTAAAAATTCGCAATTAAAATTGATAATTTTTTGAACAATATTATTGATAGATTCATAATCTCTTTGACAATTTTTAATGATAAAATCAACTTTAGATGATGATAAATAAATATCATTATTAATAAGAAGAGCTTGAAGTAAGTCTCTAATTGAATTATTGGTTAAATTATCAATTTTAGCTATAGGTATAGATTTAAATCTTGAAACCAGATCTGCTAAATTAAAATTTGTAAAATTTTGCAATGAAAAAATAAGAAATATCTCCCTTTCATAAGCAAAATTTATTAAACGCAAAATTGCTTCATCATTATTTATTTGATCAATATCTTCAAAAATATATATTTTATTTTTGGCTAAATTTGCCAAAAACTCTAAATTTTTTATTTGACCAAATGACAGAAATTTTGCACCAAATTCTTTGGCCAAAATACTAAGAATATGAGTTTTGCCGCTAAATCTTGGACCCTGAATTATAATATTAGTATAAAGACAAGATTTAAAATGAGAAATTGCACAATTATTCTTAAAGAAACTACGTAAAAAATTAATAGCATCTTTATTTTCATGCAATGTTATGAAACTGTCCTTGTCAAAAGAATTTTCATTATGTGATATTGGCAAAAAAAGCTGCATTATTCAATTACTTTAGGAACTGTAAAATAGTCATATTTTGCTTTAGGTGCATTTTTTAATATATCTGCAATATTATTATGTTGGATAATTTCATCATCATTCATGCTTAATGACATTTCATTTACATTAATTAATGGCTCGATATTATCGACATTAACTTCATTTAGTTTATCAAACCAATTAACTATATTATTTAACTGCTCTTTAATATGAGGTTTTTGTTCGTTGCTAATGGCAATTTTAGCTAATTTGGAAATTTTATCAATCTTGTTATCGTCAATAATATCACTGGACATAGGTTATTTAATAAGTTATTTTATTAATATTTTAAATTAATTTAATATTAATTTTAAACTTAAATAAGTTCAACAATATTTTAAAACAATATTAATGACAATATATTACTCAGAGCAAATAACTAAAAACTTATTAAAAAAAAATACTATAATAAATCTTAAGGGCCAAATTTTAGCATTAGATATTGGAACTAAAAGAATCGGGGTTGCAATTAGCGATGATAAACAAATTTTTAGCCTTCCTAAAGAAGTAATAGTAAGACAGAGTAATGAAAAAGATTTTACCAAAATTGCCCATATTATTAATAATTATAAAATTTCAATTATTATAATTGGCTTACCTCTTAATATTGATAAAACTCAAAGCAATATGTCAAAATTTGTCGAAAAATTTTCACAAAATCTTAATAATTTTCTGCGTAATGATATAACTATAATTCTTCATGATGAGAGATTAACTACTCATAGCGCCAAACAATATAATAACAAAAAAAAATATTGCGATGACATTGCAGCAAGCCTCATATTGGAAGATTTTATTATGAATCACAACAAAATCTCATAATTTGACCAACTACTCTTTCAAAAAAAGTAGCACTTATACCAACATTCATCTTTAAATATACTATTATAGGTTTTAAAATATAGTTTTATTATTAACTTAACTTTAAGATTATGGTAAAAACTATTATTTCAGACAGA
>JAUROA010000052.1 GCA_030835745.1 Alphaproteobacteria bacterium | reverse complement strand
CTCTTTTATTCCATGCTCATAGGCAAGCTTAACAGCTTGAAGTTTTTTAAATAAAGTCCCCTCAACCTTTAACTTTCGCAATTCTTTCTGGGCAATAAAATAAGTTCTGTATGAAATAATAGTTTTTACCATAATCTTAAAGTTAAGTTAATAATAAGACTATATTTTAAAACCTATAATAGTATATGTAAAGATGAATGTTGGTATAAGTCTTGCGATGGCGAATTGCAATGAGGAAATGAATTGCTCATCCTGCATTGGAGAGGTTTCACCTCTTTGCTTGAACAAATACATTAATGAGTTTATTGGATTAGCAGATCCCTCTACATTATTTATGTTATTAATAGCTCCTGAAAAAGCTTCATTACTTCTATTATTAAATCTTGGATCACAAGTCATTATATCATAAAAAATAACAGCTCTTTCGGCTTCTCCATTTGTAATAGCCTTTCTAAATTCATCTATAAAAACTCTAAACAAGCATTTTGAACTTCTTCATGACCTCTAAATTGACTTATAAATTTATCACGAACCTTATTAAGATTGTCAATTGTATCACCTGTTAATTCCAAATTCTCAAGAAGAAAAACAAATAACTTATAGTAATTTTGCAAATTTTCTGTTTCCCAAGGATGATTCAAAATATCATTAAGAGCTTCATTCAAATGTATCAAATTTTCTGGATAATTTGGTTCCTCTTTCAGTTGCTTATAGAAAGGTATTAAAATTTTTACAGCCTTATTAATCTCCGATTGCAAATTTCTGTTTAAATAAGGAATTAACACGGCTTATAAAACTCCTCTTAATATCTTGAGTTGGATTAGCCACTTCACTATTTTCCGCTCTTAAATCTAGAACGTTTTTATAAATTTCAATAGCGCCTTCGACATTAGAATTGTCAATTTTAGTTTGAAATCTAATAATATAATCACTAGCTTGTCGAAGAGGAGCTAATCAGGATTTCTATCATCATCTAACATAATAAATTAATAATTAATTCATTATTATATCTTTTTTTACTTAAATGCAAATATTTTTTAATCTATAGCTTAATCATCTTCATTAAACATTCTTAATTCAGCTAATCTTTGTTGTTTTTTTGCTTCTTTTTCTGCCTCTATTCTATTATTTTCTACTTCAATCAAGGCCTCAAATATTTTGATGATTATGTCATTTTTTTCAAGATTGCTATATTTATTATATGTGGCTGCAAATATATCTCTCACTTTTTTGTCACTAGCTAATAATTGAGTAATTTCAATATTATTAATAAAATTAAGATTAATGATAACAGAATCATTACCATGTTTTAACAAAAATTGCTTCTCATCTTTATTCATAATGTGAAGCATTTCTATTTCTTGATCACTCATATGAAGTATTTTCTCATAAAATATTTGCTCAACATCAGATATATCGTAGTCAGGATATATTATCTTTGATGTAAAATGACCAATTATATTTTTATTCATCTTGCTTTGAGCAATTTTATTACCTTCAAAAGCGCTAAAAATTGCCACACAGTTTTTTTCTTTAAATCGTGTTAGCATAGCATCAATTTTTGGCGACATAATTGGATTATCTAGCAACTCCCACGCTTCATTAAATACCACAATTGCAGGATTAGAATCTAATTGCTGCTCTATTTTATATAATAAATAATCAATAATTGGTATTAATAGCGCCTTTTTATTTATAATTTGCGTCAAATCAAACGCTATAATGTCGTCATTCCAATTAATTTCTGTTTTTTGATCAAAAATTTTACCAAATATTTTATTATATAAATTAGATAAATGTTGATAAATATTACTTGTTTCTTGGCAATTAAAACATTCAATTGCTGATTTTAAGTTTTGAGCTTTGGATTGATATATCTTTTTTACAATTTTATTAATATTTACTAGCTCTTTTTTAACCTCTTCGCTTTTGGTGATAATTGATAAATTATAAAAAAACTGACTTAAATATTTTATATTTTCCTTATTATTTAATGATTCAATGATATTAATTTGTAAATTTTTTTCAAAACCATCCTCATTGCTTGATATTTTATAATATTTGCCATCAATTAAATTTATAAAGCATTTTGCCACCTCTTGAAAATCAAAATAAAATATCTTTGGCTTAAATCTTAATGATTGAATTACTAAGAAATTTAATAATACTGATTTCTGCAGACTAGAATCCCCTAATATCATACTATGACCCTCTTCACCATCATGAAAACTAAAAAAATAAGGGGTGTTAATGATGGTGTGCAACACAGTTGCCGCTGGACCCCAATGATTATTGTTAATTGTTCCGGCAGGAAAGTTATAAAGAGCAGCAAATCCAGCTATTTGGTGAATATCTATAGTTTTTTGCCTTCTAATAAATGCAAAATTTGCCGGCAATTGTGACCAATAACAATGTTCTGCAAAAATATTTTCTCTAATTGCAACTATACCAAGGTCATTAAATTTTTCATAAAGGCTAACTATATCATCTTCTAACTCTTTCTTTTTGTCGCTGATAATCATTATCGTTGTTTGAAGCTCGCCATAATCAGTAGGCAATCCCTCTTTATCTTCAACAATACTATCAAGCTCAATTATTTCTTTAAAATCATTGTCATTACTAACATTAAGAATATAATCTTGATATTTATAATGCTCTAAATCTTTTCCATGCTGAATAAAATCAAATGACTGAGTAATGATAAATTCAAAAGGTAATTGCAATATAGTATCTAATTGTGAACTTATTATCTCGCTATATTCTTTGATAGATAACATAGCAGCATAATTTTTATTATCTTTACCCACAACTTCTAAGTCATAATCGCCAAATGCTACTTTATGAGTAGCTAATTTATGTGAAATATCGTGATATGATACTGGAAATCTCTCTTCATGAAGATTAATTATTTTTCCAAAAAACCTTAAATGCTCTGAATATAAAATATTATTCCACTCAGATATTGTTAGTAATCTTGCTTTATAACTACTAATATCATTTATAATTTTTGAAGTTAGATCGCTAAGCTTACTGCAGGCTTGTTCTAATTTAGCGCTATGAAAATTCTTTGTAGCTTTGTAAGTGACTGATCTTAGCAATGTTTCTACATTGGTAATAGATGTATCAACACCTTCTATAATGACAGATATATATAATTCATTAACATATTGCGAACCCCAACTATTATCATCATTCCATACCTTGTTAACATATAGAGCAAAGCTTTTTTCGAAATCTCCTTTTGGAATAATATTTTTCCTTCTTCTAATTGTTGTAAACCACAAAGCAAAATCATTATCCTCCACATGATCTAATAATGAATTTCTAATTGACTCCCTAAGAGAATTAATTTGCGTTGCAACAGACTCATGAAAACCGGCAACTCGAATGATTTGCATCAATTCTCCATCTTTTGTCAATATTGTTTCAGCATTATAATGACAAACATAAGGAATAAAATTGACATCAGGAATTTTAACTTCAATTTGATTATCCGCCTTTTTTTTCTTTCTGATTGTCATATAATTGTAATTATTTATCTAATTCACGAGAAAAAATATTAGAAAGCTCAACTGAAAAATTACCACCCATTTCATGAAGACGATTTATTCTAGAGGTAAATATGTTATAAAAAAATACAGCCGGTATAGCAACAAATAAACCAATACCAGTTGCTAAAAGCGCCTCTGCTATTCCTGGTGCCACAACTGCAAGATTGGTATTTTTCATTAATGCAATAGATTGAAATGAATTCATTATACCCCAAACCGTTCCAAATAATCCAATAAAAGGTGCTGAAGATCCTAATATTGCCAACATATTTAAACCTATTTCTAGATTATGCAATGACCTATTAATAGAAATTGCCATTACTCCATTTAACCTTTCTTTTAAAGAAGTCTTTTTTACCCCCGCTTCATCATCCATAATTGATTTAATATCATTTTTCTTCCATTCTCGCATTGCCGCAAGAAAAACTCTTGAATGAATATTATTATTATTGGATTTAGCGCTTTTAAAAAGCTCTTCAATTGTTTTAATTGTAAAATCCATTTCAAATTTTTCGCAGCGCTTTTTCACTAATTTAATTCTAATAAATTTTTCTATAATTATTGACCATGAAAAAATTGAGGCAATAATAAGCAGAATCATTATTGATTTAACAACAATATCTGCCTGATTAAAAAGTGCAAAAAATGAATAGTGAGCGCTATTTATCATGTATAATTATTCAATTGGTATTACTTCTCTTTTTCCTGACATAGATGGTGCAGTTACAACACCCTCTTCTTCCATTTTTTCAACCAAGGTTGCTGCCTTATTATAGCCAATTCTTAATTGCCTTTGAATATAGCTGATGGAAACCCTATTATCTCTTCTTACAATTGCTACAGCTTTACTATATGTATCTTGCTCTTTAATTTCGCCATCAGATGATCCGCCACTAGATCCTCTATTTGACAATATATCCTCACTATCAAATGAAATCTCTTCATCGTCCGACACTTTATAATCTTGATTTTTGATGAAGTTAACTATATCTTCAATTTCTTTATCTGAACAAAATGGTCCATGAGCTCTGATCATTTTACTTCCACCAGACATATATATCATATCCCCTTGACCTAATAACTGCTCTGCTCCCTGAATTCCAAGAATTGTTCTACTGTCAATTCGCGAGGTAACCTGAAATGATATTCTCGTAGGAAAATTAGCTTTTATAACACCAGTAATAACATCAACAGATGGTCTTTGCGTTGCCATTATAATATGAATTCCAGCAGCCCGCGCCATTTGCGCTAATCTTTGTATAGAGCTTTCAATTTCTTTTCCCGCTACTAGCATTAAATCTGCCATCTCATCAACAATAACAACTATGAAAGGTAATTTTTTAGGTTCAAATGATATCTCTTCAATAATTGGCTTTCCAGTAGTAGGGTCGAAACCAGTTTGAACTTTCTTAGTCAATTTTTGGCCCTTTAATGCTGCTTTTTGCGCCTTTTCATTATATCCCTCAATATTTCTTACCGCAAAGCTAGACATCAGACGATATCTCTCTTCCATTTCAGCAACAACCCATTTTAATGCAACTACAGCTTTCGCTGGCTCAGTAACAACAGGTGATAATAAATGCGGAATTCCGTTATAAATTGATAATTCGAGCATTTTAGGGTCAATCATAATAAATTTACATTCTTCTGGAGTTAACTTAAATAATAGTGACAAAATCATAACATTAAGTCCAACAGACTTTCCAGATCCCGTAGTTCCAGCAATTAATAAATGAGGCATTTTAGCAAGATCAGATATAACAAGCTCTCCGCCAATATTTTTACCCAATATCATTGGTAAGTAAAAATCAGAAATTTGATATTTTTTTGACTCTATTAGTTCTTTTAAAAATATCATTTGTCTTTTTGGATTTGGCAATTCTATTCCAATTGATGTCTTGCCAGAAATAACAGCAATTCTTGCCGAAATTGCACTCATAGATCTTGCAATATCATCAGCTAACCCTATAACTCGAGACGCCTTTGTTCCAGCAGCAGGCTCAAACTCATGAAGCGTGACCACAGGGCCAAGTTGAACTCCTATCATTTTTCCATAAACCCCAAAATCTTCCAACACTTTTAGCAATGTCTCAGACTGCTTTTGAATTACAGCTTTACTTATTGTTTTATCTTTATTTTCTGAAGATCGATCTACCAATAAATTTATCAAGGGTAGATTATAGCCGTTATTTCCAGAAATAATTAAATTATTGATTGATTTTTTCTTAGGAATTGAAATTGCGCGAGATTTATTAATTTGATCTTGTGAATCTTCCTCTTGGGCAATGTCTTGCTCTTGTGCCTGATTGTGATTTAGGGATTTATCTTTATTAAAAAATTTTTTAATAAGGATAGTAGCAATATTTTGCGTTATGTATCTAATTCTATGCCATGTAATTCTCAGTGAATATCTCCAATCCTGATATTTAATGTTTAAAATAACAGAAAGACTAACTATAAATAAAAGTAATGTTGCCAACAATATTGTTATTTTATTAATGAATGAATATTTATGTGATAATGTATAATCCAAAATAAATACACCATTAACCCCACCCAAAGATTTAAAGCTCCACCATTGTGGTGTTGGAATAAGCGATAATATAAGCGACATGCTCAAAACGCAAAATGGAGTAATGATAATTTTAGTCAAAATATTAGGCACAATACCATTAAAAATCATTTTAAAGCCAAAATTTAGTAAAATCACACTTAAAATGAAAGATGATAAACCAAAAAGCTGAAAGGATAAATCTGCTAAATGAGAGCCAAATAATCCCATAATATTTAAAACCTCTTTATTTGTTGAAACGCTATTAAATGAGGGATCGGAATAATTAAAAGAAATCAATGAAGCAATGTAGATAAGCGACAATAAAAATAAGCAAATGCCAACTATTCTATTAAGAGATTGCAGTAATATGTATGAGTTCTTTTCTTTTAGCATTATTCAATTGGAATTACCGGAATTTTTTTCTGCCCTTCTTCTTGAGATTTTTCGCTTGAATTAGATCTATTTTTGCTAGAATTCATCATTCTATCCATAAATAATGGTGGAATTATTGAAGAAATACCAGAATTTACAGTTTGAGGCCTGGCTTTATTATTAGACCTATTATTACCTTCGTTATTTTTTGATTTGGCGCTAAATATGTCTGATAAAGATTTATCTTTATTATCTTGCTTATTGACAGAGGAATATTTTGAATTTTTTGATTGAGGAATCCTATTATAATATATTTTTTCAGATTCTCCATTACTATTGCTAATTGTTTTAGAGCCGTAAAAACTACTAACATTGTTATTTGAACTGATCTCATTAGTGATAGATTTATATGACCCATCCTGATTTTCAGAATTATTTTCACTATTTTCTAAATCTTCTTTAATATTATAATCTTTAATAAGATTTTTAATTATGAGATTTTTTTGATTTATATATTCGCTTTCTCTAAGTTTTCTTTGCTTGTCTATTTTTTTTTGCCTTTCAGATTCCAAAATATCATATTCTTTTTTAAAATCCGACAAATTATGACATTTATTATCGTAATAGCAAGAATTATCTCCACAATCACATCCATATGTTATTGCAGTTGTACAAAATTTAAATTTTGAAAATTTATTCATACAATGATCAACACAGCCATTACCGTATTTTCGCCACACTCCACCAGCCTCATGACAAATTTTTCTTTTGCTATAAGTGTCCATTATGTCATTTTGTGCAAATAATGCTGAAATATTATATAAAATCAATGAAATAAATAATATTGTTAATTTGAAAAATGATGACATAAATTTAATTTATAATTTTTTAAATAAATTATCAATTTCATATATAATTTTATCACCCATCTCATTGCAAGAAATTGATGAACTTTCTAAATTATTAATATCAGATGTTCTATAACCTTTATTTAATACATTTTCAATTGATTGCTCAATTATTTCAGATTCCTTAATATAGTTAAATGAATAGCGCATCATCATAGCCAAGCTCATAATAGTGGCTATTGGGTTAGCTTTATTTTGATTTGCTATATCTGGGGCAGATCCATGAACTGGTTCATATAATGCATATTGCTTATCATTAATTTTAACGCCAAGCGAGGCTGATGGCAACATTCCAAGAGAACCAGTAAGCATTGAAGCGGTATCTGACAAAATATCGCCAAACATATTGCCCGTTACAATAACATCAAATTGCTTTGGCGCCCTTACAAGTTGCATTGAAGCATTATCAACATACATATGGCTAAGTTCAATATTACTATATTCCCTGGATTGGATTTCAGTAACAACATTGCGCCACATTTCAGTTGTTTCAATAACGTTAGCCTTGTCAATTGAACATAATTTTTGCGATCTTAGTTGCGCCATATCAAAAGCAACTCGTGCAATTCTTTCAACTTCTTTTGAATTATATGTCATGGTATTATAACCATATAACGAACCATCTTCAAGCTTTTTAACCCCTCTAGGAGTACCAAAATATAAGTCACCTGTTAGTTCTCTAATTATCATAATATCAAGATTTTTGATAATTTCTGGCTTCAAAGTAGAAGCATCGATTAAAGCATCAAAAACTTTCGCCGGTCTAAGATTGGCAAATAAATCTAATTCTTTCCTAATGCCAAGCAAACCTCTTTCCGGCCTGACATTATAATCTAAATCTTCCCATTTAGGACCACCAACAGCACCAAGCAAAATGGCATCGCTTTGCTTTGCTAATTTTAAAGTCTCCTCAGGAAAAGGATTGTTATATTGATCATAAGCAACACCTCCTAATAAAGCATTTTCAGTTGTAAATTTTTTGTCACTATTATCATTAAAATATTTAATTATTTTTGATGCCTGATTTACAACTTCTGGACCAATACCATCTCCAGGAATTAATAGAATTTTTTTTGTCATTTTATGTTAATTTTATTAAATTTTAATTCATTGAATAATTTATCTCCTAACTCAATATTATTGTCATTAAACCATTTCTTTTGTTCATAATTATATGCAAAATAATCAGCCCCAGTAAAGGGTGATGACAACCAAATTTTTTTATTACCAGAATTGCGATTTATAACATATTTTTTATCTTGATCAATAATTTCAATTTCTAAAATTCCGTCATTATATTCAACGTCAAGCTGAGAGTCTTTATCATTTTCTTCTAAAATCTCATAAATATTTTCTAAAATAAATTCGCTAAGTGCAATAAATTCTGATTCATTCATAATTTATGGATATAATTTTTTAATGGTCCAACCTTTTTTTTCTTTGTAATAGACTTCTCTTTTATGAATTCTGTAATCACCTTCTTGCCAAAATTCTATAAGATTTGGAACAACTCTAAATCCCGACCAAAAAGGAGGTCTAGTAATCTCTTGGTCATGAAACTCTTTACTTACCTCATCTAATCTTTTTTCAAAATCAGACCAACAATTCATTTCACTAGATTGCTTTGAAGCCCATGCGCCAATTTGACTACCCCTTCTTCTTGATGCGAAATAGTCATCTGCCTCTTTTTGCGATACCAATTCTGTATCTCCTTCAATTCTAATTTGATAACCTAATTCTTGCCAAAAAAAGCATAATGCTGCTTTTTTATTTTGCATAAGTTCTTTTCCTTTCTTACTTGTTAAATTTGTAAAAAAACAAAAACCATTTTGATCAAATTTTTT
>JAUROA010000051.1 GCA_030835745.1 Alphaproteobacteria bacterium | reverse complement strand
ATTAAAAACAAAATCTTTAAAACTTTAAGAGAACTTGAAAATAGAGTATGTAGGTTTGTGCAAACATTGACCCCTGAAATTATTAAAAGTGTTTGTAATGTTAGCTATATATAGTATATGTAAAGATGAACCTTAGTATAAAATCTTGAGCAAGATATAATATAAGTTTTTAATGTAAGCTAATTATTTTGCTGATAAAATTTTATGATATTAGCAAGCCAGTCTTTTTCATCTTTATCTAACATCATAGCAATTTTGTCATATATTTCAATATGATAATCTATTAACCATTTTTTTTCTTCAAATGTAAGCATTTTGAAATTGATCAAATTGTGATCTATAGGAGCTAGGCTAATAGTTTTAAAACATAAAAAATCATCACTAGCTTTTTTTACTAAAATCAAATTCTCAATTCTAATACCATATTCATTATCTTTATAAAATCCTGGCTCATTAGAAATAATCATGCCAGCTTTTAACTCATAGTGACAATTTTTACTAATGCCGCACCCACCTTCATGAACTGACAAAAAACTTCCCACACCATGACCCGTTCCATGAGCATAATCTAAACCAGATTTATATAAATTATATCTTGCCAATATATCAATATTAGCACCCGATATCTTGTGAGGAATTTTAGCATTAGCAATTGCAATATGACCTTTAAGAACATTAGTAAAATTATTAATCATTTCTTGACTTGCTTTGCCAATAGCAATTGTTCTTGTGATATCTGTTGTTCCAAATGCCTTATTTTTGTTATATTGACCCCCAGAATCAACCAAATATAGCGAATTACCAATTATTTTTTTATTGGTTTTAGTTGTTGGCTGATAATGAATTACAGCACCATTACTAGCAAAAGAAGAAATCGTAGCAAAGCTAGGATAGATAAATTCTTCATTTTCTTTACGAAATTGATATAATTTATCAGCTGCACTTAATTCATCAATTGCAATATTGTTTTTAACAGCCTGATCAATCCAATATAAAAATTTTGTTACTGCAGATCCATCGAGGTAATGAGCATTGATAGTGCCGGCAATTTCTGATTTATTTTTTATAGCTCTTAATTGTTCAATATCGTCATTTTTACAGTTAATTGCAATATTATTTTTTTGTAAAATTGCAAAAATATGGTAATTAACAGTATTTTTTACAATATCAATTTCTTTAATTTTTATTAATTTTTCTTCAAATAAATTACTATCAATAATATTAACATTGATTAAGTTACTATTATTAATATCTGATATTAAATTTTTATCCACAAACAAATCACAAGAACCATCCTTATATAAAATTGCATATGACAATAAAATTGGCGAATATTTAACATCGCTTGCCCTAATATTTAGCAACCAACAGAGATTTTGAGGGTTTGAAATTAATAAAGCATCTCCTTTAATATTTAAAATTATATTTTGCCTTTTTATTTGCGATTCTTGTCCTGAAAATTTATTGTCACAAAAATATATTTTTGAATTTACTATTTTTGGCCTTGATAGCCAAAATTTATCAATGGGATTATGATCAAGAAATTTAATTTTAGCATTTTCATTATCAGCAATTTTTAAAATATCTGATATAAAATTAATATTAAATAATTTGGTATCTAGTGCAATTATTTGCTTTTGCGATAAATTTTGCTTAAACCAAGATAGAATATTTTGCTTAGCTAGATTAATAATTTCAAATTCATTATTATCAATCTGATCAGCAGCTTGAAGAGTGTATCTACCATCAGTAAAAAAATATGACTTTTTTTTACCAAAAATTACACATGCATTTGACCCGCTAAAATTGGTAATAAATTCAATTCTTTTACAATAATCAGGTAGATATTCGCTAAAAAAACTATCGCAATTTGGCTGGATAAAAAAATCAATATTATTTTCTTGCAAGAATTTTTTAAGTTTATTTAGTGCCATTTACATATAAATTTTAAAAGATAATATTACCAAATCTAGATGGGTAAAATTTATTAAACTAAAGATAAATATCAATGGCAAAAAAAACTGCTTATTCTTGTCAATCATGCGGAGCTATTCATTTTAAATGGTCTGGAAAATGTCCTGATTGCGGCGCATGGAATAGTCTGGTCGAAGAATATGGCGAAGGTGGAGGATCTCATTTTACAAGAATTACCAAAGAAACTAATAATAAAAATAACCACACTCCTAAATTAAAACTCACCAAAATTAGTGAAAATATCAATGATTTCAATAGAATCAGCACCTCTATTAATGAATTAGACAGAGTTCTTGGTGGAGGGCTAGTTCAAGGATCTGTGGTATTAATTGGCGGTAGCCCTGGAATTGGCAAATCAACATTATTACTACAAACTGCCAGCAAATTATCACAATCTAAAAATAAAGTCATATATATTTCAGGTGAAGAATCAATAGATCAAGTTAGCCTTAGAGCCAAAAGGATGAATGTAGCGCAAAATAATATCGAACTTGGATCAACCACTAATATTAACGAAATTATTAATTCAATAACAGATGATAAAAATCAAGATCAGCAAATTATCATGATTATTGACTCTATCCAAACCATGTTTATTGAAGAATTATCATCGGCGCCAGGATCGGTATCTCAGGTTAGAGCAGCAGCGGGTGAGCTTACAATATTTGCAAAAAAAAATAATATTACCCTACTTATAGTTAGCCATATTACAAAAGATGGTCAAATTGCCGGACCTAAAGTGCTAGAACATATGGTTGATACAGTATTATATTTTGAGGGAGAAAAAGATCTACATTTTAGAATTTTAAGAGCTAATAAAAATAGATTTGGACCAGCTAATGAAATTGGGGTATTTGAAATGAATGAATATGGCTTAAGTGAAGTGCTAAATCCAAGCGAATTATTTCTTAATTCCTATGAAATAGATACAAGTGGTTGCGCCATATTTGCCGGCATTGAAGGCACGAGGCCAATATTAATTGAGGTACAGGCCCTTATCTCTCCTTCTTATATGCC
This sequence comes from Alphaproteobacteria bacterium, assembly GCA_030835745.1. GTDB lineage: Bacteria > Pseudomonadota > Alphaproteobacteria > Rickettsiales > UBA1997 > UBA1997. The sequence goes on along the minus strand of JAUROA010000051.1, from coordinate 699 downwards.
TTCTCCAAGAAGAGCCGTGGTTGGCTGGGACTCAAACAGACTTGCCATGATTATTGCTGTACTAAATAATAGATTTGGACTAAATTTATTCGATAAAGAAGTTTACCTCAATATTGTTGGCGGACTTAAAATTGAAGAAACAGCAGCTGACCTTGCTATAGCATGCGCCTTAATTTCTGCCGCAAAAGATAAAGTAATAGCCAAATCAACCATTGCCATTGGCGAAATTGGCCTTACTGGCGAAGTTAGAATGGTCGGTAATCTTGAAAATAGAATCAAAGAAGCGCAAAAATTAGGTTTCAAAAATTGCCTAATACCCGCAGCAAATACCAAAAATAAAAATTGGAATAATATCAAAAAATCATTATCAGATATAAATTTTATAGCAATCAGCCATATTAGAGATTTGATGAAAATATTTAGATCTTGAGTAATTTTGAAGTCAGACTCACACCTGTCATTTTACTCATATCTAAAAATTACAATATTAAAAATCAAAATCACTATCAGTAAGATCTATCTTATACCGAGATTCATCTATAATACAACATAGTTAACATTGCAAATACTTCTAATAATCTCTGGATTTAAAGTTCTAACAAATTTACAAACTTGATTCTCCAGATCTGGCAAAGTCTTATAAATTTTATTTTTAATTGTATGATCTTTGATATATTGCCATAACTTTTCTATTGGATT
>JAUROA010000050.1 GCA_030835745.1 Alphaproteobacteria bacterium | reverse complement strand
AAAGTTAAATTCGTTAATTTAATTAATTTAATTCTTAATAGAAGAGTGATTATTGAGCTAATTCAAGATCAATGTAATGGCAAAAAATTATTTGAGGAATTAAGACATTTAATGATTGATGAAAAAGAGGTTGAAAAACAAATTAGAGATTGTGAATTGGCGCTAGATATTTTAGGAACAAATAGAGCGGAATCCGCTTCAAAAAAAGCGGCAATACAAATATTAAGATCATGATATCTTTAAAATTCATTAAAATATTAATAATTTTATCAATTACTACAACTAAACTTTTAGCTGGCCAATGTCGGATTGGAGTAGAATGTAGCAATATTTATTCTTCACTAATTTTTGATTATCATAATGGCAATGTAATTTCAGAAGTAAGATCAATGCAAACCATATACCCTGCTTCACTTGTTAAATTAATGACAGTTTATATTGCATTTGAAGAAATTAAGAAAGGTAAATTAAAATTTAATCAGAAATTAACAATATCTCATCGAGGCGAAGAAATATCCAATGTAAATAAAATTAACACATTACGCCTCAAAAAAGATGATACAATATCAGTAAAACAAGCAATTAGAGGAACTATTATAAAATCATTTAACGAAGCATCTGTTACTCTTGCTGAAGCAATTTCAGGTAATGAATGGAAATTTGCTAAATTAATGAATAAAAAAGCTAAAGAGTTAGGAATGTATAATACAAGCTTTAGAAATTCAACAGGACTTCATCATCAAGGTCAATATACCACAACCTATGACTTAGCAAGACTTGTTAACGCTCTTAGGAAAGACTTTCCGCAATATTATCATATTTTTTCTCAAGAAGAATTTAATTTTAATGACAAAAAATTTATCTCGCACAATAATGTATTACTGCAATACCCTGGTGCTGAAGGATTAAAAACAGGATTCACTCGGGCCTCCGGCTTTAATTTGATTTCAGTAGCTAAAAAAAATAGAAACAGATTAGTGTCAATATTGGCAAATTGCTCATCTTATGAATTAAGAGATGAACAAACAATTGATGCATTTAATCAGTCATTTAATATTGTAAAGAACTCAAAAATCAGTTATAAAAAAAGTAAGATATATCATCAAATTGATAATAAATTTAACTATAGCAAAATTAATAAAAAACAAATCGATATAAATTCAAAAAATTATACAATGAGATTTGGAGGTGGAATTTAAAACATTTCCAGCTATAATCATGAATCCCTTAAAAAAATTATCTATAATAATTCTCTACAAAAATCCTCTACAAAAAATCCCTTATAACAATTACTTTTCACTTAGATGATTATAGTAAAACCACTATAAATAGCTTCAGAATTTGTTGCAAATATTAACTACAATAAACAAAACACTAAATATTTGACTATTATTAGCTTATCGAAAGCAATATTGAAATTTCATAAAAAATGAAAAATCAGTACATCTTATATGTTTGAACTTTATGATATTTTCCACCACTTTGCTCTTCATATATTTCAAAATATTCTCTAAATTTATCTTCAACTTTAAATATTATTTTTGGACTTTTATCATTTTCATTAACTTTATAAAGATCCCATAATTTATATTTTTTATGACCATTGCGGTAAGCAATATTGGTCTTAACTTCACTACTAAAAATAACCTCTATCACTGACATATTCCATCTTAGACCTTGCTTTTGCGCTATAACAGTTATAGATGTAATATCAGAAAAATCTGGGCCGATGGCACTATCTTTACTAGACCTAATAGCATATAAATTAAATGCTACTGTTGGTAAATCATCTTTTATTTTCCAAAAGAAAGTTGTCTTAAGATTATTTATAGTACTATCATCAATATTATGTTTTTTAAAAAATTTTATAACCTTATCTCTTAATAAAGGGTAATTATCAAAATCTTTTTGCCACAATAATGGAAAATTTCTACTTGTTACCTCTATTAAAGACAATTTATCTTCGAAATCTGATTTAGATTTTTTAACCCTTCTCCATTTTGTTATAAAATCTCTCTTTGCCAATATATTATCTTTAAAAAACTTTCCTTGATTGACAATATTAATTGCTAAACCTTTTTGAGTTGCAGTTTCAGTATAATTCTCAATAATATAGTCTCGAAGAGCATCTTTAGAAATAATTGAGCTTTTATTACTAGATAATTTTAACAATTCAGCATTATTCTTGATTTTAGTACTTAGAAAATCAATAGCACCACTATTAGATTTCAAGGCAATTTTAGCCATTGCCACATCAGATCTAATATTAAGTGGCGCCTCTTTTATTAACAAACCATTATCAGAAAATGCAATTTCTGCAATATTTTTATCACTTTTCAATCTTTCTGAAGCAAATAGATAATTTCTAGAATCAATTGTAATCATTTTAGTCATAAAATTTTTATTATCTTTAAGATTCATGGTGGCATATTGTAAAGAATCTCTTTGAATATAAGTTGCATTTTGCATGAATCTTATATTACTTCTTAATTTTTTAGATGCATATTTTAATATCTCTGGATGAACCTTAAGAACTCTATTTATAAAAAGCTCATCATCTCTCAAATCTGAGCTAGCATATTTAAATTGTTCAGGTTTGATAAAGGCTAATTTAAGGATTAATTTTCTATTAGATCTGTAGCATGAAGGGTAATTTTTTAAAAGATCAATATCGCTATTATCAATTTGTGATAATATTTTTTTTTCAATTTCATTACTTATTTTGCAATAATTCTCAGCCCAAAGATTTGACGTAGATAATGCTATGAAAAATAAAAAAATTTTAAAAAAATTTTTTGCCATATTTAACCTTTTAATGATGAAATATTTTCAATTTCTATGTTACTTGTTTTGTTAAAATATGCTACTAATATTGCAAGACCAATTGCTGCTTCGGCACCAGCAACAGTTAATATAAATATTGCATAAATTTGACCAACCATATCTTGCATCATAGTAGAAAAAGCAACAAAATTTATATTAATTGATAATAGCATTATTTCAATTGACATAAGTAATGATATAATATTTTTACGATTTAAAAAAATACCGCTAACACCTATACAAAATAGAATAATTGCTAGTGTAATAAAATGAGTAATAGTTATCATAATTATATATCTAAATTTGAACCTGATTTAATATTTTTTAATTCAATTGAAGCTGCCTTATTGCGTAGAACCTGATCTGATATATTTTGCTTTCTTACAAATCTATCTTTTGGGGCAATTGATAATACTATTGCTCCAATCATTGCAATAAATAAAATTACACCAGCCATTTGAAATGGTAACACAAAATCAGTGTATAATATATTTCCTATTGAATTTGCATTTGAAATATGTTCATTAATTGGATATTGCTTAACCTTATCATAAAATTTTACCGATGAAAATTTTGTTATAATATATATTTCACTGAATAAAAAAATTCCCATCATGATCAATAATGGTTTTTTTCGAGTTAGACTTGCTGATTTTTTAATGTCAACATTAAGCATCATAACAACAAATAAAAATAGCACCGCAATAGCGCCAACATAAACCACAATTAAAAGCATAGCTATATATTCAGATCCAGCTATAATAAATAAACATGCTGCATTAACAAAGGCAAATATCAAAAACATTACCCCATAAATTGTATTTCTAGATATGGCTACTGCTAATGATGAAAATATTAATATTGTTGAAAAAAAATAAAATAATAATAATGAAAGAGTCATTTTGATGATAAAATATATTTAATTTACGATATTATCTTTGATCATTATCAGACTTGATTGAATGAGCAAGCATTTGTTCATACCTATCTCCATTTTCTAATAATTTTTGCTTGGTATAATATAACTCTTCTCTTGTTAATGTTGAAAACTCAAAATTAGGACTCTCAACTATAGCATCAACCGGACATGCTTCTTGGCACATGCCGCAATAAATACATTTTAACATATCAATATCATATTGAGTAGTTCTTCTACTTCCATCTTCTCTTTCTTCAGATTCAATAGTAATTGCCTGAGCTGGACAAATTGCCTCGCATAATTTACACGCAATACATCTTTCTTCGCCATTGGGGTATCTTCTAAGAGCATGCTCTCCACGAAATCTAGGACTAATTTCGCCCTTCTCATATGGATAATTTAGAGTTACCTTTTTTTTAAACATATATCTAAGTGTAAGAATATGCCCAACTATAATTTCATATAGAATAAAATTGTAAATTTTTCTAAAAAAAATCATGTGTAAAATACAACAAATATTGAAGTTAAAACAACCCAAGTAAGAGATAATGGTAAAAATACTTTCCAACCTAACCTCATAAGTTGATCATAGCGATATCTTGGTAGCGTTGCTCTGACCCATATAAAGCAAAAAAGTAAAAATAGAATCTTTATAATTAGCCAAAATGGTGCTGGAAAAAAATTGAAAAAATCATTATCAATTGGTGGAAGCCAGCCACCTAAGAATAATATTGATGCAAATGAAGATATTAATATCATATTAGCATATTCACCAAGAAAAAACATTGAAAAAGGCATTGAACTATATTCAACATTATAGCCTGCAACAAGCTCTGCTTCAGCCTCTGGCAAATCAAAAGGATGTCTATTTGTTTCGGCAAGAGCAGATACAAAAAATAAAATAAACATTGGAAACATTGGCCAAATATACCAGCAATCCTGCTGAGAAATGACAATGTCTGATAAATTAAGAGATCCAGCTAACAAAACAACTGAAATAATTATAAGACCAATTGAAACTTCATATGATATCATTTGAGCAGAAGATCTAATGGCTCCTAAAAAAGCATATTTAGAATTACTAGCCCATCCAGCAATAATCACACCATATACCCCAAGTGAAGAAGTTGCAAGTAAATAAACAACACCAACATTTATATCAGCTAAAACAAAATCTTGTGAAAAAGGAATTACTGCCCAACCAATTAACGCTAAAAAGAAAGTAATGATTGGCGCTAATAAAAATAATTTTTTATTAGCCATATTAGGAATAATGACTTCTTTAAGCATTAATTTAAGACCATCAGCCAGAGGTTGTAACAAACCAAAAGGTCCAACAACATTTGGCCCTTTTCTAAGTTGCATTGCACCTATTACCTTTCGCTCCATTAATGTTAAATATGCAACAGCACCTAGCAACGGCAAAATCATGAGCAATATCCAACCAATTGCTGGAAGTATTACCGTCAAAAAAATATCAGAAATTTGAGTTAACAAAAACAGCATTACATCAAGGTTAATTTATTAATTAATAGCAATAATATTAACATTAATTAGTAATGTCAATTATTAACCAAATATAAAAATTGCCTTGAAAAATATAATAGTAAATATTGCTGCTATAATGCCTGCCAATATGTCATCTAGAAAAACTCCAAAACCATTTTTTATATTTTTATCAAGATAGCCAATTATCAAAGGTTTAGTAATATCAAAAAAACGAAATAATATAAATGAGGTTATTACCATAATTACAAAAGTCAGATTATCAAGCTCTGATAATAAAAAATAATATGATAGCTGTAATGCAATAAACTGCCCAACAAGCTCATCTAAAATAATTGCAGAATTATCTATTGAATCACTATTCTTAAAATTTTGGAAGTCTTTTGCAAAAAAAGAGCCCATTATTGTTAGAATAATGATTGCTGAAAATATTATAATATTTTTATAATATATATCAATATTAGTTAAAAAAAAAGATATTATACACCAACATAAAAGGGCAAAAAAAGAGCCAAAAGTACCAGGCGCCTTTTTAACATAGCCTATTTTAAAGCATGTTAAAAGATTTTCACTAAATTTATACATTATTATATTTATGATAAAATTTTAATGCCCCACTTTTTTGAAAGATAAGACTCAACTGACTTTCTTCTATTTTCATTTAGATATCTATCAAAAATAATAATTTCACCTATTGCTATATCATTAAAGGATAATTTAAGCTCAGAAGAAGTTTTATTAAAAAATAGGCCAGAAGTGGAATGTGAAATAGGTGTTTTTTCACCATTAATAAAATATGACAATGCATTACTATCTGAAGAATCAGATTTAAATTTAATTGAAATAATTGAATTACTGCCCGGCTTGGGAAAATTTGACTGATTATGACTATATAAACAACCTGACATATTATAGCACAACTGAATTCCTTGCGCTATATTATTAATAATTGCTATTTGGAAGTTTCTATTAGAGCCCCCCAATATAGTTCTATTACCTGGATTTGAGGGATTTTTTATGACTAAAAAAAATGTTGCATCCTTATTTAATGGCTTATATTTTGATTCCAACATAGTTGCAGATGAAGAATGAAGCGCTGGCAAGTGGTTAATAAAATTTTTTTTATATTCAGGCTTCAATGATTCACTGGATTGCAAGAATGTAAATTTTTCTCTGGTTACAAAATCTGCACTTTTCCACTGTGAAATTTTTAGGTCATTATCGATTTCATTTTTACGCAAGGCATAACTACTTGTAGCGTCAAGCCAAATCTTTAGCCCAGGAATACTATTTACAACTGAAGAGTTACTTGCGTTAATTGCTGATGATAATTTTGTTGACTGAATAATATTTGAGCCAACCATTATTGACAGGGTTATTAGTGATATGATGAATATCACTAATGAAATCTCAATAAGAGAAAATGCTTTTCTACAAATTTTTGACATTAGTCATTATTAGTGATATATTATAATATCCCATTTTTTCGATAAATATTCTTCTACGGATTTTCTTCTTTTTTCATTAAGAACTTTAGAAAATACTATTACTTCTCCAATTCCAATATTGTTAAATTCCATTTTTAATATTGCCTTTTCAACAAATTGAAACTCATCAGTTGTTGTAGTTCCAGTATTTGCTCCATGAGCTCTACCATTTAAGAAAAACGATACTGCACCTTGATCGCTAGATTTTTCTTCAAATATTACTGTAATAATTGAATTAGATAATGGGACCGGATCAGTATTTGAGGCAGATGTCTTGCATGTAGCATCAGATATACATAATTCAATACCATCACCACTGCCAGATGTGTTATCTACAGCAAATGAAAAATTTGTAGATGTGCCAGTAGAGGTTCTCGTTGAAAATAACTTTCTATCAGCTCTTGATGCTGGGTTATTTAACACAAAAAACATTGTGGCATTATTAGTAAGAGACTTATAATCTGGATATTCCATAAAACCAGAAGCTGAATGAATTGCAGGCAAACCATTAATCATTTTTCTCTTATAAATTGGTTTATCAGCATCAGTAGCCTGCTTAAATACAATATAATTCACAAAAGGACTAACACCATACCAAGTTGATATTTTGGTTTCATCTCTTTCTTCATCCGGTAAAAAGCTTGTAACAGAAGCTGCATCAAGCCATAAGGTTACATCACCAATTGATGGTACAATCGAACCTTTAGAAATACTTCTAGCTGCTGATAGCTTGACATTGGCAAATATTCTTGAACCTGAAGAAATTGCAGCAATTATTAAGCCAATAATTAAGAGAACTATAGTAATTTCAACTAAAGAAAAAGCCGATTTAAATGTTTTATTTTTTTTTGTCATAACTAATGAATATATATAAAATAGTTTTAATTATGGTAATTAATCACATTAGAAAGGGTAACAATCAATATTTTTTTAATATTTCTAAATAAACTTTTTTTAACTGTATTATTTCATCTATTTCACTATATTCATCAATCTTATGAGCTGTCTTATTAACTAAGCCTAACTCAATCATATCGCTACAATAGCTTTTAATAAATCTTGCATCTGAAGTTCCACCCGTTGTACTTAATTCAGTTTTAATATTATAATTTTCTAATATGACTTTTTGTGCAATTTTCGCAATTTTATTTGGTTGACATAAAAATGATTCACCACTGACGCGATATTGTAGATCAAATTTGGATTCCACAATATTATTTTTGATCATTGATTTATTGCATACATATTGTACTAATTCAATAATATCATTACTACTATGCTTATCGTTAAATCTGACATTAAAATTTGCACTAATGTGATTTGGGATTACATTGCCACCAATATTTTGCGACTCAATTGCTGTAACCTCAAGATTAGTTGCATCAAAATATTCAGTTCCCTCATCAAATTTATGATCATTAAGAATTCTTAAAATATTAACCATAATACTATTTGGATTAAGAGCAATATCAGGATATGCAACATGTCCTTGCTTGCCAGTAACTTTTAAATTAAATGAAACAGATCCTCTTCGACCAATTTTCATCATTTCACCAAATTTATTAGGATTTGTTGGCTCTCCTACAAGGCAACTAGTTATTTTATAATTGTTATCTTGCATCCATTTCAGCATCTTTTTTGTTCCATTAACACTATCAGACTCTTCATCATTAGTTATCAAAAAACCAATTCCAAAATTTGGATTTGGGTTTAACTCAATAAATTCTGCAACTGCTCTCATAAAGCATGCAATTGCACATTTCATATCTGACGCCCCTCTTCCATATAATTTATTATTATCGATTTGGGCTTCAAATGGCTTAAATTTCCATGATTCAGCGTCTCCTTCATGAACTATATCTGTATGACCAGCAAAATATAAAATTTCTTTACTATTATTTGGGTTATAAATGGCATGAAGATTATTTACTTTATATGAGCCATCTCCTTCAAAATCAACAACATCGCATTTAAAGCCTAGATTCATTAAATATTTTTTGATATAATTTATTGCTTCAGGATTATAGCCGCTATATGATGGAATTTTTATTAAATCTTGAGATAATTCTATTTCACTTAATTTTTTCATTTATTTTTTTCATTTATATTTACTATAATTAATAATATTTTATTTGTTAATATCTGGCATTGAATTTATATTTAACACAATTATTATTGTCAATATGTCATGCGCCTAATTTTTTGAAATTTTTTTATTTATGATAGACATTAAATTTATTAGACAAAACCCAGAATTATTTGATAATGAAATGAGTAAGAGATCTTGCAATATTTCTTCACATAAAATTCTCAAATTAGACGAAGATAGAAGATCAAAAATAAATGATTTACAAAATCTTCAATCTCAAAGAAATGACATTGCTAAGAAAATTGCTTTTATGAAAAAAAGCAATCAAAATATTTCTGCTATTACCAATGAATCAAAAGAAATCAACAACCAAATTAATTTAATTGAAAATGAAATAAATCAATTAAATAAATTAGATAGTATTTTACTTGAAATACCAAATATTTCTAGTTCGGAAGTGCCTTTTGGCACTAATGAAAATGATAACAAACTTATTTCATCTTCACTAGAACCAAGAAAATTTGACTTTAATCCCTTATCGCATGATGAAATTGGCGAAAATTTAAATTTACTCGACTTTAAACAATCAGCCAAAATGTCTGGTGCCAGATTTTCAACATTAAGCGGAGATCTTGCTCTTTTAGAAAGGGCATTATGCAATTTTATGCTAGATATTGCTCAAAAACATAATTATATAGAAATATCGCCTCCAAATTTAGTTAAAGATGAAGCTATGAAATTTTCTGGTCAACTTCCTAAATTTAGCGAAGAGGCGTTTCAAACTTCAAATGGATATTGGCTTATTCCAACATCAGAAGTAAGTCTTGTTAATTTTGCATGCAATAAAATATTTACCCCTTCTCAACTTCCGATTAGATATAGCGCTTGCACCCCCTGCTATAGAAGTGAAGCTGGTTCAGCAGGAAAAGACACTAAAGGAATGATAAGGCAACATCAATTTAAGAAAGTTGAGTTAGTATCAATTACTACTAATGACAATTCAAGCCAAGAACATGAAAGAATGACAAATATTGCTTGTCAAATTCTTGAACAACTTGAACTACCTTATCGCAAAATGCTATTATGCTCTAATGATATGGGATTTTGCGCTCAAAAGACATATGATATTGAAGTTTGGCTGCCATCACAAGAGAAATATCGAGAAATTTCAAGCTGTTCTAATTGTGGAGAATTCCAAGCAAGAAGAGGTAATATTAAATATAAAGATAATAATAACAAAAATCAATATGCTCACACTCTAAATGGATCAGCGCTTGCAATAGGAAGAACAATTATTGCTATATTAGAAAATTACCAAAATAAAGATGGCTCTGTTAATATTCCACAACAACTGCAAAAATATCTAAATGGCATGAAAATTATTAAAAAATCTTCTTGATTAATTGTTATGACCCTATATTATTTTACACTTAATAAAAATTTAAGTCTTTAATTTTAATAAAAATGGCAAATAAAAAAGCAGCAAAAAAATCTATAAGAAGCGATGCTCGTAAAAAATTGATAAATTACTCAAGAAAAAGTCGCATAAGAACATTCATTCGAAAAGTTGAAGATCAAATAAAGCTTGGAAATAAAGAGCAGGCTACAAAAGCTATTAAAGAACTTGAGCCTGAATTAATGCGCGGAGTTACAAAAAAAATATTCAAACTTAATACCGCCTCTAGAAAATTATCTAGAATCTATAATTCCATCAAAAATATTACAGATACCAAAAAAACTGCTGTAAAAGAAAAAAAGGTTAAAATCGATAAAAAGTAGCAATTATCAAATCCATAATTCATAAATTAAGATGATTAAATTTTTTAATGATAGCAATTATGATTTTATGAAAATTTCTAAAATCACTAATTATGCTTCATTAATTTTAATTTTATTATCTTTTATTTTTATATATGTTAAAGGTTTTAATTTTGGAATTGATTTCTCAGGCGGATCACTTATTGAAGCAAGATTTGATAATAGCACTTCTATTTCACAATTAAGATCAGTTTTATTGCAAAAAAGTAGTAAAGTTCAAATTCAAAAAATTAATAATAATGATTCTACAAAAATAGATTATTTAATCAGATTTCCAAGCAACAATCTAGAACAATCAAAATTTGTCCAAGAAATTCAAGATATTTTAAATGAAAATTTTAGCAATATTAGCTATAGAAAAATCGATTATGTTGGACCTCAAATCGGCAAAGAATTAATTAATAAAGGAATATTAGCACTAATATTATCTTTCTTATTCATATTTATATATGTTTGGATAAGATTCGATTGGCAATTTAGCATTGGTGCAATAATAGCATTAATTCATGATGCCACGCTAATTTTTGGATTTTACGCAGTAACTCAAATTGAATTTAACACAACTTCTATTGCTGCAATATTAACTGTAATAGGATACTCGGTCAATGACACAGTGGTAATTTTTGATAGAATTAGAGAAAATATTCATCGCTATAAAAAAATGGCAATAAATCAAGTTATTAATATCAGTGTTAATTCAACATTGAGTAGAACAATAATAACTTCTGGACTTACATTATTATCTCTTACAGCATTAATATTATTTGGCGGAAAAATACTTCTTAGCTTTAGTTTAGCAACCTTTTTTGGGGTTATTATTGGTACATATTCTTCAATATATAGCTCTTCAATTATCTTATCTAAATATGATCCACGCATTTACAATAAAGATTCTATATAATATTGGGCAATATTTAGAATTAAATCTATAGATTAGAAACTTAAAAACAAAATACACAAAAAGTTAATTACAAAAAAGACCAATTATAAAAGATCAAACTAAAGAGAATAAACTACAAAAAAAATAACTACAGAAGGGATAATTACAGAAATATAATTAGTAATATAAGTTGTAAAAACCACTACTCGATCTGACAGACAGTATTATTTCAGGAGTTAATTTTTCACATTAGTTTCTTCAGAAATTTCATTATTCAGATTAACTTCCTGATTGTCAAAAAGATTTGATAAATTTTTCTCTTTGGCAATTTT
>JAUROA010000049.1 GCA_030835745.1 Alphaproteobacteria bacterium | reverse complement strand
CAAGGCCCAAGAATGGGTTCCTTTATAACGCTATATGGCAGAGATAATTTTTTGCAATTAATTGATCAAAAGCTTTAGAAAAATTGAACTCTGAATATTATCTTATTAGGAAAATAGGGGTCTGACCCCATATTACCATAACGCTATATGGCAGAGATAATTTTTTGCAATTAATTGATCAAAAGCTTTAGAAAAATTGAACTCTGAATATTATCTTATTAGGAAAATAGGGGTCTGACCCCATATTACCTTTACCTACCAAGTTTTGCTCCTAGTGAATATTGTGCCATGCTTCTCATGCTTCTTGCCCCTTGAACAGCACTACTAAAAGCTCCTGCAGCAGCAGCGCTAGCACCTTTAGCTGCCGAACCAGCATATTCTGCTGCATTTTTTGCAGCTGCTCTCACCTCACTTGATCTTCGACCTCCACTAGAAGCAACAGAGGCAGCGCCTTTAATTTTTTGAGCACAATCTCTAGCAGAAGTGCCAGCCCATTCTCTAGCAGAAGTGCCAGCCGAACCAGCATATCCTGCTACATTTCGTAAATTATTTTTTATCTCACTTGGACCTCTACTAGAAAAATCAGAGGCAGTTTTTATAACTTCTTCAACATATCCTTGAACAGAAGGTCCGTTTGAATTAGCATTAGCAAGATATTTTGCTAAACCTTTCGTGGCACCTATAGGTCCATAACCCTTATGAAATCCTGTTGCCGCTGAAGCTACATCTTCTGCAACACCCTTTGCTGATTCCATAGCTTCTTGTGAAGCATCACGTGCCTTATTCCTAGCATCTCTTATACAGTTCATAGCCCCCTGTGCTGCTCCATCCAAAGTACCCCTATTTATCGTAAAGCTTCCTTGCTCTTCCCATTGCTCGCCTTCTCTTTTTTTATACCCAGTAAAAGTGATGCTTTTAGGTAACTTAGGCAATCTGTTTTTAATTTCTTTAAAAATGCTCTGATTGTCTGATGATTTTTTATTTTGATCATTCTTATTCCCTGAATTACTTCGCCCTTCTGGTTTTTTAGTGTTATCAGAAGGCCTATTGGAATATTTAGTAGCTTTATCATCATCTTGATCCAAATTATCTTTTGAACCGCCACATATTCTTGCCATTACATTTTTAACCTTGCTTATGAAAGATTTTTTTTCAGGAGATTTTGTATTTTTTTCACTTTTACTATCTTTATCATTGCCAACACTATATGACCCCCCGGTAGTGCGAGTGTCATTTGAAGAGGTTGACCCTTGATCACTTGACGCTGATCTTAAAACCGCTTCAAGAGTATTATTTCGACTACCATGTCCATGATCTGTACTAGAATTACTTTGGCCACTTTTCCGTCTTTCCCAACGTTCAGCTCTTGATGTTCGTTTTTGTTTCTTGTCAGATGGAGGATTTGCCCCTTCTATATCACCAAGATTTTTAGCAGCATCATGAACAGCATTTGTAGCTGATTCAGCAGTATCTGTAGCTAATTTAGTAACTAATTTAGCCAAATTATCAAATAAATTATTTGCCATTTTTATCTCCAAAAAAACATTTAATTACTTAAAGTAAATTTCTAAAAAATTATATATCTTTAATTATAGCACATTTTTACTAATGTGTCAAATTTAGACAATAATATTTTAACATAAGCTATTTCAAGATTGTAAATGAAATTATTTAACCAGCATTTATTTAAGACCTAATTCTTCTAGTAATTTTTTTGTTTCATCTTGCAGCAATTCAACTTTTACCTTAGCAGTTCCTTGTTTTAAGAAGCCTAATTCTTGTGCCGCGGCTCTTGATAGGTCTATTATTCTATCTTTTGCAAACGGCCCTCTATCATTAATACGCAATATTACAGACTTATTATTCTCAAGATTAGTAACTTTAGCAATAACAGGCATAGGCAATATTCTATGAGCTGCTGTCATATCATTCATATTATATATTTCACCATTAGCAGTTTTTTTACCATGAAATTTTGGACCATACCATGATGCCACCCCTTCTTCGCTAAATTTTTGATATTCTTTAGGGTAATATTTGATCCCGTCAATTTTATATGGCTTACCAATTTTATAATGCCCTAAATAGTGATTATTAATTATTGGCTGATCATAATAGGTATCGATATATTCTATCTTTTGATTTGGATTGATATTATAATCAGATTGCTCATCATTTTGCAAATCTTCAATAATGCTATTTTGATTTTGCGACCAATGACTACTATTATAATTACTTTTAATTCTATTAAATTTATTATTATTGTCATTAGAACATGATGAAATAATAATCAGCCAAAATAAAATTATAAATTTACACACTATCTATCTAATCTTTTATTATTACTAGCAATTGGTTTGTTAATACCAAAAATACTACTATTAATAGCTTTATTAGTGACATATTGCTCTTGTGGCGTAAGACATAATTCATTTTTGCTAATCATAAATATTCCAAAATCAGCTAATAGATTTGGTGCAATATCGTAATTCAATATTTTAAGTGATTTACTTTTTGTTGTAAGGAATATTTTCTTATTAATTTGAAAATCTAATTCTTTACATAAATTCTCAAAATCTTTTATCGAGCAGAAATGGATATTTGGAGTATTATACCAAGAAAATGGCAAATTTTTATTAACTGGCATTTTGCCCAAAGTTAAAAGCTGAATACGATTCTTAAAATTAGCAAAATTAGGTAAAGATATTATGGCAAATCTTGCAATTCTTAACATTTCTTCAAGCATTTTTTTTGGATTTTGAGTTGCTTGAATAGTTTGACTCAAAATTGCATAATCGAAATTATGATTTGGATAAAATTCTAGATCTTTTTCACCATCTCCCTGAATAACTGGAATTGATTTTTTAATAGCTTTTGTAACTAATTCTTGAGAAATCTCAATACCTCTGACATCTATATTTTTAGTATTTTTTAAAAAATATAATAATTCTCCATCGCCACAACCAATATCCAAAACCTTACTTCCAAGATCTATCATACCAGAAATAATCTCAAGATCATATCTAATTTGCTTTGTAACAATATTTTGACCAATATTCTTATTTAATTGCGAAATATTCATAAAATATTACTAATAGTTTCTTTTAAAGCCTGATTTTCTATTAAAAATGAATCATGACCAGCCTGGCTTTCAATATTAATGGCGCTAACTTTTATGTCGCATGCTATCAATGATTTTGTTAATTTTTTCATTTCTTTAGGGGGGAATAGCCAGTCATCAGTAAATGAGATAACAACAAATTTTAAATCGTAATTTTGCGAAATATCAATAAATGCTTTGGCTAAATTACCGTCATTATCGCTCTCTAGGTCGAAATAATCTGCTGCTTTAGTTATATATAAATAAGAATTAGCATCAAAGCGGTCAACAAAGCTAAAGCCTTGATGGTGAAGATAGCTCTCAACCTTAAAATCCTTGTCAAAAGTAAAGGAAAAATTATCTTTATCTTGAAGGTTGCGGCCAAATTTATTGTGAAGCGCTAATTCTGAAAGATAAGTAATATGCGCACTCATTCTAGCAACTGCCAAACCCTTTTGAGGATATTGTTTTTTTTCTAGGTAATTTCCACCCTGCCAATTAGGATCTGCCATTATAGCTTGGCGCCCAACTTCATGAAAGGCAATATTTTGTGGGCTGTGGCGATAAGAACATGCTATTGGAACAATTAAATTGCATTTATGTGGGTAATTTATGGCCCATGACAAAGCTTGCATACCTCCAAGAGATCCACCAATAACAGCATGTAGCTTGTCTATTTTCAGATGCTGAATTAAAAGATTTTGTGCATTAACCATATCATCAATAGTGATAATAGGAAAATCAAGATTATAAGGTTTATTTGTTTTGGGGTTGATTTCTTTTGGTCCAAGCGAACCCATGCAACCACCAATTACATTGCTGCAAATTACAAAATATTTATTAGTATCAATGGGTTTGTTTTTACCAATCATAAAATGCCACCATCCCTTTTTTTTAGTAATAGGATGAGGCGATGCCGCATATTGATCGCCTGTTAAAGCATGGCAAATTAAAATAGCATTTGATTTATCTTTATTAAGGGTGCCATATGTTTGGTAAGCCATGGCAAAATTATCAATTTGGCTGCCATTTTGTAATTTAAGAGGTTTATCTTTGGCTAAAATAGCAATTTTACCAACTTCAAATTCCTTATAATTTGGTCCAAATTTTGATTTAACTTTCATTATAATATTTAAAATATAACATCAAAAAGTTGTTAATTAAAAAATTATATTATATATCTCAAAAAAAATGTCTATCAAAAAAAATAACATTATTGACCCAAAATTACTAGAGCTACGCACCCAAATAGACAAAATTGACAGCCAAATAATAGATTTACTAATAAATAGAATGCAAATAGTAGATCAGGTTGCATTATTCAAAAAATCGCAAGATGATGCGCTATATATAAAATCTAATCGCGAAGCTGACATGATCAAAGACATATCTGATAGGCTCAAAGATTATTATCCTAAATCACATATAATTTCAATATGGCGCAAAATAATAGCTGCTTCAAATTTGCGAGAACAAGATGTAAAAATTGGCCTATATAACCCAAATAATATTACTGATTACAAATATATAATTAATGAATATTATAGCCAGGAATTCATTGTCAAAAACTATGATAATGCACAATTAATGATCAAAGAAATTAAAGATAAAAACATAAATATTGCACTTATATCGTGTAATTTAGACAATAATGATTGGTGGCAATATTTAGAGGAAAGTAATATTAAAATTTTTGCTAAAATTCCTTTTCAAAGCAACTCTGATCATAAATTATATTGCCTAGCAATTAAAAATGTTGAACCAAGTCAAAATGATGCCACAATATTAAGTGCCAAATATAATAATGACATAGATCTTTGTCAAATTAAGAGAAAAATTACTGATTTAGGATATAAATTAACAATAATAACTCATAATAGTCAAAATAAATCACTATTAATCGAAATATTGGGGTATTTGGACGATAAAGACCTTGCAAAAATAAATGATAAAATTTCAACAAATATTATCGGATATTGTGCCCTAGATTTTTAATAATGATTTTTTCCTAAAGATTCGAAATATTCTATCTTACTTTTTACTGTGTCAGTGGGAACAATTGCGGTTTTAGGCTTTTTTGATTGATATTCAGAGGTATCAAGACTAGTTTTTTGTACTTTTGCTTTTTCATTATCCATTGTTCGCACAAAATCTTGTGAACATAAATATTGCAAGCAAAATAATTGAGGCACACAGAGTCTTTTGAACACGGAAATGGAATTGTTATTTTCTTTTATCGGATAATAAGGTATATCTAAATCAGATATTCTCGATAATTCTTTTAAATAAAGATCTGGATGCTTGATAAGTGAATTATGATGATTTGAGGCTTCGAAAATAGCCGTAATCAGGCTTTTTTCATCTTTATCTAGCTTAACTTTGTCAGTCCATGATTCGATTCTTTTAAAAACTCTTTCTTGGTCATTAACTCTAGAATTTGCTAATATTTCTAGCTCGTAGCATAAATAATTAATATGTTTATATGGTGATGGATCTGTGATTTTTTTACATATTCCTTTTAGTAAATTTTCAACCCTTTCTTTATATTCAGAATCTAGATAACTCTCAACATTCATCTTAAAATAATTTATAAGTTTATCTATGCATTTTAGGGGGCTTGTTGTTGCAAATCCTGCACTATTTATAAATGAGAATCTGGCATTACTTAACTCTGATTTAGAATATTCTTTTTCCCTCTTATTGAGAATATTATATAACACTTCCCATTTGTCATATTCTTTTGTTGTTATTAATCTTGGCATAATATTATAAATTTCTTTATATAGCTATATTATACCAAAATATAACAGTTATGTCAAATTTACTAATAATAATAATAATAAAAACTTGACCTTATATTATATAATAAGCATCAATCACAATTCTGAGATATAACATTAAAAGCCATCTTTACACAATTAGAAATTTGTAGAATTATTATCCATTTATAATATCTAGAAATATCTGGCCATATTTTGATATTTTATTTTGACCAACACCGCTAATTTTTGACATTTGTTCTAATGTTTGTGGTTTTGTTTGGGTCATTTGGATCAATGTTTTATCATGGAAGATAATAAAAGGAGGCAGATTCTGACTTTTAGCTAATTCTAATCTTTTGGCTTTTAATTGATCAAATAAAGCAAGATCATTATCATTTAGCTCCTTTTTAGTTAATGTTGATTTTGTTTTTAGTTCTTTTTTAGGACTTATGGGTTTTTTCTGATATTTTCTTAGTTCAATTTGTTGCTTTTGGGATAAAAATTCACTACCTTGCTTGGTTATTTTTAAGCCGCCATGACCTACCATATCGACTTTTAGCAGATTTCTAGCTATTAATTGACGAAAAATACTATTCCATTCTTGTTTGCTATATTCATTGCCAATATTGTAAACACTTAATTTATGATGGTTGAAATTTTTTATGCGATCATTATCTACTCCAAGTAAAATATCAATTAAATAAGCTACACCAAATAATTGTTTGGTGCGGTAAACGCAAGATATTGCTTTTTGAGCTGCAATTGTTGCGTCAAAAGTTTGCGGCTTTTCATGGCAATTATCGCAATTATTGCATTTATGGCATTTATCGTCAAAATATTCTAGCAATATTTTTCTTCGACATGATGTTGCTTCGCATAATCCTAGTAAGTAATTTAACTTTTGGATTTCAATTCTTTTTTGATTATCTGGGCTGTTAGAGTTTTCAATAAAATTGCGCTGCATGGCAATATCTTTTAAGCCATAAAACATGATGGCGCTGGCTGGCTGCTGGTCTCTTCCAGCACGGCCAGTTTCTTGGTAATAGCTTTCTATATTTTTTGGTAGATTCATATGAATAACAAATCTTACATCTGGCTTGTCAATTCCCATACCAAAAGCTATTGTGGCTACCATGATAGCATTTTCTTGCTCTAGAAATATTTTTTGATTTTTGCTGCGCATTTTGCTATCCATGCCAGCATGATATAAAAGGGCATTAAAACCTTGATTTGTTAAAAATTCAGTAATTTCTTCACATTTTTTGCGCGATATGCAATATACCACCCCACTTTGATTTGGATGATTATTGCTAATATATTCTGTTAATTGCTTTTTAGGATTATCTTGTTCTTTAATGCTATATTTAATATTGGGGCGGTCAAAGCTTGAAATGAAATGTTTTGCGTTATGAAGTTCTAGATTATTGATAATATCTTTTCTGGTTGGCTGGTCTGCAGTTGCGGTTAAGGCAATTCTTGGAATATGAGGAAATTTACTAGCAAGAATTGATAATTCAACATATGATGTTCTAAAATCATGACCCCATTGCGACACGCAGTGAGCCTCGTCAATGGCAAAAAGCGAGATATTTATATTAGCTATAAATTCAAGAAATTCATCCATTAATAATCTTTCAGGAGCAATATATAATAATTTAAGTTGATTATGTTTTATTTGCTCTTTGATATTGTTAATTTCATGATATGAGATTGATGAATTAATAGCTGCAACCTTAACACCATTTTCTTTTAATGAGCTAACCTGATCTTGCATTAGAGCAATTAGTGGCGAAATTACTATACTCAATCCTTCAAATAGCAAGGCAGGAATCTGATAGCACAAAGATTTGCCAGCTCCAGTTGGCATTAAAACAAAGCTATTATTTTTAGCTAATATATTGTTGATTATATCTTCTTGCTGACCACGAAAATTATCATAGCCAAAAATTTCTTTAAGTATTTTTTTTGCTTTATTATTGTGCAATTTTTTGTTGTATTAGTTCTAATTGTTCTATTTCAGAAGGGGTGCATGTGACATTTGGGTCAATTCTAGGAAGCTCTTCCTTTAAATAAAAACATATATCTTCAAGATCTTTAATTTTGGCTCTTGGTAGCTCTAATCGTTTGATTTTGAATTTTTCATAAATTTGCGCTATCGATAATGGGTTAATATTTATATCTAGTCTTAATAAGTTAAATTGCTCTATATTACGTTTTTTTAAAAGGATATGATATATTTGTGCAGATAAATCATCATCTTTAGATATTATCGTTAAATCGCTATTATTTTTGTCTTTGCGTAATTCCTTATCTAATTCATCTATATCATTTTGATTTTCAATAGCGAATCTTTTCATTATTTTAGTAAAATAAAATCAGCTAATACATTTGCCATCATGGCTTCTCCAACCGGAACTGCTCTAATGCCAACGCAAGGATCATGTCTTCCTTTAGTAATGATTGAGCAATTATTATTATTTATATCAATAGTTTTGCGCTCAACTAAAATTGAGCTAGTTGGCTTTACGCTAAATCTAACCACTATATCTTGACCAGATGATATACCGCCTAAAATTCCGCCAGAGTTATTATTGCTGAAATTTACTTTATTATTTTCAAACCACATTTCATCTGCTAAATTCGAGCCTTTTTGTAAAGAACATTCCTTGCCTATGCCAATTTCAACACTTTTAACTGCATTAATAGACATCATGGCCATTGCTAATTTGGCATCAAGCTTATTGTAAATTGGCTGCCCAAGGCCAATAGGTACATTTTTGGCAATTATCTCAATTTCTGCACCAATTGAATCACCTTTTTTACGAATATCGAGCAAATAATTGCTAAAATCATCTATTATGGAAGAATCAGGGCAAAAAAAGTCATTTTTATTAATTTGGTTGAGATCATTATTTTGGCGATTAATTTTTAAATCTCCAATTTGAGTAATATAACCATATATTTCAATATTATGTTGCGCAATAATTTTGCGCGCTACAGCTCCTGCTGCAACTCTCATTGCTGTTTCACGTGCCGATGACCTACCTCCTCCTCTATAATCTCTAATACCATATTTTTTGAAATAAGTGTAATCAGCATGAGAGGGACGAAATTTATCTTTTATTTCTTGGTAATCATGAGATTTTTGATCATTATTATAAATAATTAAACTAATTGGAGTGCCCGTTGTTTTGCCTTCAAAAACCCCAGATAAAATTTCAACCTTATCTGATTCTTGGCGCTGAGTTGTAAATTTAGACTGGCCTGGTTTACGCAAATCAAGATATTTTTGAATATCTGCTTCACATAGGTCAATTAATGAGGGGCAGCCATCAATAACACAGCCAATTGCTTTGCCATGGCTTTCACCCCATGAGGTAAAAGAGAATAATTCGCCAAATTTATTCATAATTTTAGTTAAATTTAATTCTTAAATTGTCATTGATAAGTGGTAGCGCTTTATCAATTTGTTGCATTTCTGTCATATTTGAATTGCAATGAAGTATTAAATCGCACCCAGCATTCAGAGCTTTGATTGCTGAGTCGCCAATTTCTCCTTTTAATGCTTTCATTGATATGTCATCTGTCATTAAAATATTTTTAAAATTAATTTCATTGCGAATAATATCAATTATTTTCGATGAATGGGTGGCGCAAAAATTACTATCAATTTTGCTATATAAAATATGAGCAGTCATGGCAAATTTTTGTTGATTTAAGGCCTTAAATGGTAAAAAATCGCTATTTTTTAGAGTATTATAATCATTCGTTATTTCTGGTAATTCAAAATGACTATCACACAGTGCTCTGCCATGTCCTGGAATATGCTTTATAACAGGATATATGTTTTTTGATAAGAGAGATTTACATATTTGCTTTGCAAGATCAATAATTTGATCAGAATTATCGCCATATGCACGATCGCCAATAACTTTGTGGGTATTAGTTGTTATAATGTCAAGAATAGGGGCGCAATTGACATTTATGCCAAGTTGAATAAGGTCGTCAGATATTTTTTGAAAATTATCATAAATAGCTGATTTTGCCTGCTCTTTATCTTTAATATAGATATCGCCAAAATATTGACCACTGGGATATTTGGGCCATATTGGTGGGCTTAGGCGAGAAACTCTGCCACCTTCTTGATCAATTAAAATAAGAACATCACTTTGCATTAGTTCTTTAAGGGAGTTGGTTAATTTAAGTAGCTGATCTTTATCTTTGATATTGCGTGAAAAAATAATAAAACCAACTGGACCTGAATTTGCAAAAAAATATTTCTCCTTATCATTTAATTCAAATGACTCAACTCCATAAATTACAGGTTTTTTGATATTTTTATTATGGGCAATTTTTTGTAAAAGATTCATTAAAGAATGCCTTTAGTTGAATTTATAATATTTTTTTTACGATCATCAATTGTAATAGCATCTCTAAGTGCCCTTGCTAGCGCCTTAAAGCATGATTCAATAATGTGATGATTATTAATGCCATAGAGATTTTCAATATGAAGATTGCAGCCAATTGCCTGAGCAAGAGCGTGAAAAAATTCTCTAAATAATTCGCAATCCATTTCGCCAACTTTATCGCGCTTAAACTCGCAATTAAAAATAGTATATGCCCTGCCAGATAGATCAATAACACAGCGACTTAATGTTTCATCCATTGGCACATAGCTATGACCAAAGCGATTAATTCCCTTTTTGTCGCCCAATGCTTTATTAATGGCTTGACCAATTGCAATGCCGCAATCTTCGGTAGTGTGATGAAAATCTATATTAAGATCGCCCTGACATTTAAGATTGATATCAATCAAACTATGATGAGATAATTGTTCTATCATATGATTTAAAAACCCAATACCAGTATCAATCTGGTATTTTGCCTGACCATCAAGATTGATCGCAACATTGATTTTGGTCTCTTTAGTATCTCTGTTAATTTCAGCAATGCGCATATTTTATGATAAATTTTTTGCAACAAAATCCCAATTTACTAGCTTTTCAAGGAATATTTCAATGTAATTTGGTCGTGCATTTTGATAATCTAGGTAATAAGCATGTTCCCAAACATCCATAGTCATTAAAGGTTTGGCATTGGTTGTTAAAGGGGTGTGAGCATTAGCAGTTTTAGTAACTTTGAGCTTGTTATCTTCTAAAACAAGCCAAGCCCAACCAGATCCAAACTGAGTTGCTCCTGCATTTTTAAATTCATTTACAAAATTATCATAAGAACCAAAATCAGATTCTATTTTTGCTAAAACATCTCCAAGTGGTTTACCACCTCCATTTGGCTTCATTGAATTCCAATAAAAAGTATGATTCCATATCTGAGCAGCATTATTAAAAATTCCTGTCTTAGCTGGATCATTAGCACTGATTTTTATTATTTCTTCAAGAGATTTATCTGCTAAATCGCTACCAGCAATTAATTTATTTAAGTTATCAACATAAGCTTGATGATGCTTACCATAGTGATAATTGATGGTTTCTTCGGAAATAAAAGGCTCAAGAGCATTTCTTTCATAAGGCAATTTTGGAAGTTCAAAAGGCATAATTTGTCTGATTTTAGAGTTATTAACAAAATTTTTTTTAGCTATTACAGCATTAACAATCAAAGATGAGCTTGCAATTAATGCACATGATAATACTGCATTTTTAATAAAAATTCTTTTTGATAGATTCATATTTTACGTGACTTTATTGAGATGTCAATAATGATTATATTGACAATATTGATAATTTTTATTTTTGCAAATTAAAGGCATAGCTAATATCTACCTTAAGCGGCAAATCAAGAATAAAAGCATTTTCCATAATGTTTTTTACTATTTTACATACTTCTTGCTGATTTTGCTGGTGAGTTTCAATAATTAACTCATCGTGAATTTGCATTATTATTTTAGCTGCAATTTGATTATCATAAAAATAATTATCAAGCTTTATCATGGCTTTTTTGATTAAATCAGCAGCGCTTCCTTGAATCGGAGCATTAATTGCCAATCTTTCAGACTCGCCTTTAATGATCGGATTTTTACTATTTATATCTTTTAAAAAACATTTGCGATTGGAAATTGTCTTAACATAGTCATGATTTTTTGCAAATTGAATTGATTGCTGCATATATTTATCAATACCAGGATATGCCGCCAAATAAGATTTAATATAGTCACCAGATTGAGTTCTTGATATTTTTAACTGCTTGGCCAAACCAAAAGCACTTATTCCATAAATTATACCAAAATTTATAGCCTTAGCCTTTGAGCGCATATCTTGACTAACTTCATTTTCTGATACGCCAAATACCTGGCTAGCAGTTATTTTGTGAATATCTTTATCATTTCTAAAAGCATCAATTAAGCTATCTATTTTTGCCATATGCGCAATCATTCTTAATTCAATTTGCGAATAATCTGCTGAAATTAAAATATTATCCTTATTAGCAATGAATGCCTGGCGGATTTTTTTCCCTTCATCGCTTCTAATAGGAATATTTTGCAAATTTGGATTACTAGAGCTTAATCTTCCAGTTATAGTAGATGTTGACGAAAAATTAGAATGAATTCTGTTAGTAATAGGGTTAATTTCTTTTGGCAAAGCGTCGCTATAAGTATTTTTTAATTTTGAAAATTTTCTAAATTCTAATATTTTATCAGCAATTTCATGGCCCTCATGTGATAATTCTTCTAAAACTGCAGAATTGGTTGAGAGGTTGCCAGTTTTTTTTGACTTTTTTGATGAGGGAATTTGCATTTTATTAAATAAAACTTCTGATAATTGCTTGGTTGAAGCAATGTTAAATTCACAGCCAGAAATATTGTGAATTTCACTTATTAGCTGATTGATATTTTTACTAAATTCATCTGATAAATTTTTCATTGCTACAATATCAATTTTAACGCCGCAATTTTCCATTCTTGCAAGCGCTAAAATTAGAGGTTTTTCAATATTATGATATGATTCATTAAGTTTTTGTGAAAAAATCTGAGACTTCAAAATATTATATATATTATATATTGACTGGCTTTTAAATGCCAAAAAATCTAGCTTATCTTCTTCATTTTGTAATTCTAGATCCTTATTTTTATCAAAAAGCTCTAACAAATTTTGAAATTTATTATCATAATTATCAAAATTTGAAGCAATTAAAGGGCCGATCTGATTTTTTGCTGAAGAAGTCAGCAAATGATTCATTAAATTTATATCGTCAAATATAATATTTCTTTTATTGAAGATTATCTGTGAAATATCTCTATTAGTTACTGCAAATTTATAAAAATTCTTAAAATCAAAGAATATTTTAACAATAGAATCATCTTCTATTATTTTTTTAAGCAAATTAATACCAAGCTGATCATTAATATCATCTTTATTTGTCTGACCAAATAAATCCTGACTATCAATCTGATTATAAGAGTTAATTTTAAAGTAATATAAGTTGCTACCCTGCTTATGAGTAATTAAAAAAGTAATATATTCTATATTATTATTAATATGACTGTAATCAATCGCAATAAATGGTTGATCAATTAGCAGATTTAATATTATATCTATTTGATTTTTATCATTAATTAAAATTTTATTAATCTTATTATTTGCAGCCTTACTATTCAACCTTTTAGAGTCTGGTACAGATTTATCATCAATTTGTGACGACTTAATATCAAATTCTTTTTCAATTCTTGATAATAGCGAGCGAAAACCATGTTGACTTAGAAATTTAATTAATTTTATTGGATCAAATTGCCTAATTTCTAGATCATTGCAACTAATATTAATATCAACATTATCATTAAGAGTTATAAGGGTTTTAGATAATTTGGCATTTGACAAGCCATCTTTTATTAAATTTTTCTTTCTCTCTTGTTTAATCTTATCGTAATTTAGCAATAGATTTTCCAAATTGTTAAATTCTGTTATTAATTCAGCAGCAGTTTTAGGGCCAACCCCCTTAACTCCTGGAACATTATCTGAAGCATCGCCAATTAGTGATAATACATCAAGTACTTGTCTGGGTGGAACAAAAAACTTTGCCCTAACCTCATTTTCTCTTATAAATTTATTTCTCATTGCATCATACATAAAAATGCGATCATTAATTAATTGCATTAAATCCTTATCTGATGAAACAATTAAAACTTCATAATTTTGATTATAAGCCTCTTTGGCAATTGTGGCGATAATATCGTCAGCTTCATATCCACTTTTATCAATTGCTGTAATGTTAAGAGCTTCAGCAGCATCTCTAATTATGGGAAATTGCGGCTTTAAATCCTCAGGACATTCAGGGCGATTTGCCTTATATTGCGGGTAAATATCATTGCGAAATGTTTTACTACCTGAATCAAGGGCAATTACAATGTGAGTAACATTAAGACCAGCAAGAAGCTTAATTAACATATTGGTAAATCCGTAAACTGCTCCAACTGGAGTTCCTGCAGAGTTGGTTAGGGGTGGAAGCGAGTGATATGCCCTAAAAACAAAACCATAGCCATCAATTATTGCAATTTTTTTTGTCATCTTACTTATATTAATTAATTAACCTAAAATTATCATTAAAAATATATTATTATTGAGTTTTTTAAAGTTAATTCTTAATTATAACTTATTACTATTTTGTTAATTAACTTATTTAATGTATAAATTATATCATCATCCTATTTGTCCATTTTCTCGAAAAGTAAGAATACATCTGGCAGCAAAGAAATTAAAATTCGACTTAATACAAGAAAATTTCTGGCAGAGAAGAAGAGAATTTGTTGAAATTAATCCTGCATCAAAAACTCCAATATTAGTGGATGATAAAGAAAAAATTGCAATATGCGACGATAAAGCTATTATTGAATATATTGAAGAGCGACACCAAGAAGGTAGGAATTTTATAGGTGACAACATTAAATTAAGAGCCGAATCCAGAAGGCTACAATCATGGTTTGATGAAAAATTTTACAATGAGGTTCTTAAATATACTTTAAATGAAAGGTTTTTTTATCGTTATTTTTCAATATCTCGATCTCCTGACACTGAAATAATTAGAATTGCTAAGCAAAATTCTGAAAAACATTTTCAATATATTGAAAAAATACTCGATGAAAGAAAATATCTTGCTGGTAAATTAATATCAGTTGCAGATTTCTCAGCTATTGCACAAATTTCTTTACTTGATTATTTTGGCGATGTTAATTGGCTCCACTACCCTCTTATGAAAGAATGGTACAGCATTATAAAATCACAAAAATTATTTTCATCAATCATAGAAGATAGACTAAGCAACATTAAACCATGTGAATGGTATAGTAATTTAGATTTTTAATATGAATAAAAATTTTGAACTTGACAAAAATCTGGCGATTAGCTTTTTGCAAAAAAATAATTATCACAATTTTACAATAAAAAAAATTGCTGGAGACGCCTCTTTTCGCTCATATTATCGCATTAACATTAAAAATAATAGTCTAATTTTAATGCATACCCCACCCAAATTTGAAGATATTAAGCCCTTCATTAATATTGATAGATTTCTAATTAAAAATGGCTTTCTTGCCCCGGAAATAATAGCAATTGACAAAAAGAATGGCTTTATCTTATTAAAAGATTTTGGCGATATTAGCTTTACAAAATATCTACAAAAAAATCCTGATAGAGAATTAGAACTTTATCAAATGGCTTGCGAAGAATTAACAAAACTTGCTAAAATCTCACCAAATAAAATAAGATTAAATCAATATAATAATGCTATATTATTTAAGGAAGTTATGCTATTTATCGAATGGTATTTACCTTATAAAAATATTACCATATCTTTAGAGCAGCGTCAATTATATAAGAAATTATGGTTTAAACAATTTGATATGATGCAACAAAATCGTCAACATATTGTTTTAAGAGATTATCATGCAGATAATTTGATGCTTGTAAATATTGCCGGCAATAATAATGTTGGATTACTTGATTTTCAAGATGCATTAATTGGGTCAAATGCTTACGATATTTTATCTTTACTTGAAGATGCTCGCAGAGATGTCGATCCTCAAACGGTAATAAAAATTTTAAATTATTATATTAAATCAAATAATATAGATGAAAGTAAATTTATTAAAGATTATAATATTATTTCTCTTCAAAGAAATATTAAAATAATCGGCATTTTTGCAAGACTAGCTATTAGAGATAATAAACCTCAATATTTGCAATTATTACCCAGAGTTGAAAAATATATATTAAACAGGCTGGAATCTTGCGATCATGATTTTGGTAAATTAAAAGATTTGATACTTCAAATCATTAACAAAAATTAAAATAAAAGTTAATTTTTTACACCCTTCCTGCTTCATAACCATTGTCTAATGCACCAGCAGCAGATGTTGGATGCATTTTTGCTGAAGGTGTATCTGAAGATCCAACTGTATTGCCACATTCATTCTGATACGATTCATTATTTCCTTCTTTAGGTTTTTTCAATATATCATCTCGGGTCAAATCTGTTCCTGCAAAAACACCGCAAATACCACCCATAAAGTCAACGACAAATTTTAAACAGCCTCCAACGCCTTGAGCAAAACCCTTTTTTCCTTTAAACGCAGTTTCAATGGAAAGCTTTATCATAGAAGCTACAAAAGCAATAAAAAAAAGTGATGACAAAGCGTTTAAAAATGTAAGAGCCTTATATGCACTAGAAGGTTTAGGCTCATTATAAGTCTGCGGTGGTAATTCTTGTTGTTTTGAACTCCCTGCCATAATTACTTAAATTTATTAATAAAATCTATATTTCTCATAATAGCAGATTTAGCAAAATATGTCAATATTTAATAATAACCACAACAAATCACAAAAATAATATCGAATATCAATCTCTAAAATTTATAAATTGTAGCGCAATATCACTTGATTGCGTTTTAACAATTGACATTGCCTGCTGCAAATCATCGCGTTTTTTGCCTTCAAGCCTTACTTCATCGCCACGAATTGAGGCTTGGATTTTTAATTTTAAATTTTTAACTTGTTTAACAATTTTTTTAGCTGATTCCTGGTCAATACCGTTTTTAATTTTAACTTCTTGACGAAATGAATTATTAGAAGCATTTTGCGGCTCGCAAAATTCTAGCGATTTAACATCTATTGATCTTTTAGTAGCATATACTTTAAGAGATTCTTGAATTGCTTTTAATTTATATTCATCTGGAGCATTAATTTCAATAAGATTTTCAGATTTTTTAAGTTCAATAGTAAATTTTGCACCTTTAAAATCATAACGATTAGTTAATTCTCTAAGTACTGAATTAACAGCATTATCAACTTCTTGTAAGTCAATTTTTGAAACTATATCTAAGCTAGGCATATTTTATTATTTAATTAAAAGAGCGTTATTAATATCATTAATCAAATCATCCACATCTTCAAGACCAACAGATAATCGACATAAGAACTGACTAATGCCAATTTTTTGCTGCTCATCTTTTGAAATATTAGAATGAGTTGTTGAAGATGGATGAGTAATTAATGATTTAGAATCGCCTAAATTATTTGAAATATCAATAATTTTTAGATTATTCATAAAATTAAAAATTTTATCCTTACTACCATCAACCTCAAAAGCAATTAAATTAGAACCATATTGCATTTGTTTTTTTGCAATTTCATATTGCGGGTGTGACTCAAGCAAGGGATAATATACTCTTTTAATTTGTGGAGATGCTTCTAAAAATTTTGCTATTTTAAAGGCATTTTCGCATTGTTGCTTCATTCTTAATTTAAAAGTTTCCATAGCCTTAAGAATGATCCAGCTATTAAAAGGACTCATTGCTGGGCCTGTATGGCGATGAAATGGCAATAAAATATCTTCAATAAATTCCTTACTGCCCAAAACACAGCCACCAATTGTTCTGCCCTGGCCATCAAGATGTTTTGTTGTAGAATATAATACAATATCAGCACCAAATTTAAAAGGGCTTTGACAAAAGGGTGAAGCAAAAATATTATCAATTATTAATTTGGCGTTATTTTTTTTACATAAATTTGCCACAAATTCAATATCAATAATTTCAAGATTAGGATTGGCCGGTGTTTCAATAAATACTAACTTGGTATTTGATTTAAAGGCTTTTTGCCATTCATTATTATCAACACCATCAATTAATGATACTTCAATATTATAATTTGGTAATATTTGCGTTAAAATATGATAACATGAACCAAATAATACTCTAGATGCAACAATATGATCGCCAGCTTTTATCTGACACATTGTTGAAGCAAAGACCGCAGCCATACCACTAGCCATAACGCATGCTGCTTGGCAACCTTCAAGTAAAGCCAGTCTTTCTTCTAGCATTTTTAATGTTGGGTTTGAATATCTTGAATAAACATAACCTGGCTCTTCCTTGTTAAATCTTTTTTCTGCAGTTTGAGCATCATTATAACAAAAACCAGAATTCATAAAAATTGCCTCTGATGTTTCGCCAAAATTAGACCTAAAACTACCACCCCTTACTAATTGAGTTTGATCGGCGTAATTTTTAATATTAATATTTTTATTCTTATAGTTACTCATAAATAATTTTGCTTAATTTAGCTTTTTATATTTTAAAAAACTCTTTAAAAAAACTTCGAAAAAACACTAAAGAAATCAACTTTTCTTGTCTTTATCAATATTATAATCCCTATCAAATTTTGGATTGCAACATGTAATTTCAAAGACTTAAAGCCCTATATTTTTATATAAATTTGACAAATATTGAAAAATATTGTACTATATTGATATATTATTTTTTATTAATTTATTTTAATAAAAAAAAGTTTGACAATAAATTTGACAATAAGGTTTTTTGCAACAGATAAATATCCAGATCAAATTTATTTAATATTTATTTTTGATTTTTTATGCCGATATTAGGTAAAGATTCACATGAAAAAGCTTCCATAGTAGCACCACCAATAGAAATTGGTGACGCCAGCGAAAATCCTTTTGGTCTTATCGAAGATAGTCTAGCAATGGATCTAGTAACAACAACTATGAATAGTGCTGAATTTAAAATAAAATTAAAACAAGAATTTGCGAGATTATATTGCCCTAATGAAACTCAATTAGACAACATCAATGTAAATAAATTTGAATCTACCAAAAAAACCGCAAATCAAGATTGTCATTTTATTATAGAATATAAAGGAAAAAAATATCACGTTAAACCTGCTCTACATGGTAGTGGTGTTAGTAATAATTGCAGATATAATGAAGCAGCTATGTATTTCTTATTAGATAAAGTAGGATATGGACCACATGTTGAGTCATCTGTTATTAATGATGTTTTAATTATTTTTAGTGAAGATTTATCTTATAGATCAAGCCCTGGTAAAACTGATAAAAAAACTTCTTTTAAAGATAATATTCAAGAAAATCTCTTAAAAACAATATCTGAAAGACAAAAAGATAATATTCATCGCTGCGCAATAGATTTACTAATTAATTTATTCAGCCTTGGAGATCTTGAAAATAATTTGGGGAAT
This sequence comes from Alphaproteobacteria bacterium, assembly GCA_030835745.1. Classification (GTDB taxonomy): domain Bacteria; phylum Pseudomonadota; class Alphaproteobacteria; order Rickettsiales; family UBA1997; genus UBA1997. The sequence continues at coordinate 15,336 of JAUROA010000049.1, read as the reverse complement.
AGCGGTGTTAAAACATCAAAAACAATAGATGGCACTGAAATAGGTAGAACTCTAGTAAAACAAAAACCTTTTATAGTTGACTTTACAATTATGAGCGACACCGAAATATCTAGAAGAGCATCGCCAGATAATTGCGAAGCAGGACTATTCTTTCCAGATCCAAACTCTAATATGGTTTCAAAAGTAGATTCTGCCAGAATATTTGCTGATAAAATAGCTTCAAATCTTGATAATGAACAAGATAATTTGCATAGTTTATTTTCATTTAGAGCTAATCGTGATATATTTCAGCAAGCCATAAAAATGCTATTTTTTGACAAAGATATTAAAACACTAATCAACTTTTCATTTAACAAGGCTAAGAGCATTGTTGTAGAGGATGATCTTAGTGAAAAGGAAAGAAGCATAAAAGAATTAAATAAACAACAAGAAACTCTTTTACAGTGCATTGATGCTTTCTTAAAGCAAGAAAATATTGATTTATTAATGAAAGAAGAAGGCGGTGTTAAAGAAGCCTCTCTCAAGAAAAAATCACCAGAACCATCACCTTTAATCAATCAAGAACAACATACATCAGAAGAAAGAATTAAAGCAAAATATTGCAAAAGTCAAAGAATGTAAAAAAACATTAACAAATAAATAGTATTTTTTATCTTAAATTGATTAAGAATAAAATTTTTTAAAAAAAACCTCTTTCATCTCAATATCAACCACCTCCAATAAAATGCACAATTTCAATTTGACAGCCATTATTGATATTGGTTTTGGTGTAATTTTGTGGCAATATAATTTCTAGATCTTTTTCAATTGCTACTTTGTTAATATCTATTGCTAAATCCTTGATTAGATCTGCAATTGTTTGATCTTGTGGTAATTTGTGATCCTTGCCATTTAATTTAATGGTAATTGTCATATTTTCTTAAGAAATATATATTGTTTGATCTCGCTTAGGGCCAGTGGAAATTATCTTAATTTTAACGCCACTTAATTCCTGAATTCTTGCAATGTAATCTTTAGCATTTTGTGCTAGGTCACTAAATTTAGTAATTCCATATGTAGATTGTTGCCAACCGGGGAATTCTTCATAAATTGGTGTAATTTTTGACCATAAATCTTGTGATTGCGGCAGATAATCTATTACTTTATTGTCAATTTTATAGCCAGTGCAAATTTTGATAATTTCAAGATCATCAAGAACATCTAATTTTGTAAGAGCAACCTCTTTAACATTGGATAATTTAACAATATAGCGCAATAAGCAAGCATCAAGCCAACCACATCTGCGATTTCTGCCTGTAACTGTGCCAATTTCTTGACCCTTACTGGCTAAATGCTGGCCAATTTCGTCATCTAGCTCGGTTGGAAAAGGCCCAGAGCCAACTCTTGTAGTATAGGATTTTAAAATACCAAGAGTTTGATGCAAATCTGCAACTCCAAGACAAGATCCAAGAGTAACTTGGCCAGACATAGTGTTAGAAGATGTAACAAAAGGAAAAGTTCCATAGTCAATATCAAGAAGCGCTCCTTGAGCACCCTCAAACATGATCGGAGTTAGGGAAGATAATTTTTGGGCAATTTCATAAGGCTCCATAGCAAAAGGCTTAATCCTGTCTTTAATAGAGCTAATTTCAGCAAGTAAATCATCAATTTTAACTTCACTAGCATTAAGGCTTTTTCTGAGCAAATTATGATAAAAAAGAAGATTTTCTAATCTATTATGTAATATTTGATCATCAAATAAATCAGCCAATCTAATTGATCTACGACCCATTTTATCTTCATAGGCTGGCCCTATTCCTCTGCCGGTGGTGCCAATTTTAGCCTCGCCTTTTTGCTGCTCTAATAATTGGTCAACCTCACGATGAACAGATAATATCAAGCAAACATTATTTGCAATTACAAGATTTGTTGGGTTAATATCAACCCCTTGAGCCTTGATAGCGTCAATTTCTTTAAATAAAGCCACAGGGTCAACCACCAAACCACTACCAATAACTGAAAACTTGCCCTGCACCACTCCAGATGGCAGTAGGCTTAGTTTGAATGTTTTATTGCCAACTTTAATAGTATGGCCAGCATTATTACCACCTTGAAATCTAATAACTGAGTTAAATTTGTCAGCCAGATAATCTACTATCTTGCCCTTTCCTTCATCACCCCATTGCAGGCCAATTATAGCTGTGTTATTGGCGTTATTATTGTTATTTGTCATTTTTTTGGTTATGTGAAACACTTTGTTTAGTGGTAAATAATTTGCTACAATAAGGACATACCACAAAATCCTTATCGCCCATATCAAGATAAATTAATGGGTGGCTAGAAACTGCGTCAGAACCGCTACATGATACTTTTTTACTTTTGACCCTAAGGACTTCATATGCTGTATTAGTGATTTTTGAATCTTGTAACATTTATCAATATTTTGTTGGGCTAAATATAGTTTAAATTTTATCTTTAACTACTAAATTTCAATAAATATATTATTTTTACTTTATGTAAATTCAAGCGCTTATTTACAGCTAGCTTTTATGAATAATGTAATTTTGGCTATTTTATAATATTTTTTTGAACCTTTATTATTAGGGTGATAGACCCGATGATTGAGAATAATACTATTGCCTCTCGACACCTTCTCTTGCCAATGCTCTTGTAATGCCAATGCTTTTATTACATATGCCTTTATATTCTTCATAGCTTTTAGCTGTATAATTACCTGTTGCTTCATCCTTTGTGTAGAATTTCCTCTCAATTTCATCATTTTCTGCTAGAAGTGAAAGGCCATACAACAAATCTACAGATTGATCATTACTGTTTAAATTAGCTTTACCTCCAACTATAATTTTACTCTCACCTCTTATACCACTCCATATTTTAAATAAAGGACCTTGTTCATCATCTGCAACGCTTTTTGTCTTTTCAAGATTTCTAATTCTTGTTATAACTTTATCATGTTCTTCTGGCTTACATTTAAATACTATGTGTAAGTCTTTATCTTTATGTTGATCATAAAACATTGATGCCAATCCACCTGCAATACAGTCAATAATTTTATATTTATATTCAAATTCTTCTTGAATACCTTCTGCAGGAGGATCTGCTACTAACTCAACTTTAAGACCAAGACCGCTATATGTAGATGGTGAGTTGAATTGTTCTTGAGCTTCTTTTATAGCATTTTGGTCAGTACCATTTTTTGCTTGGATAAAATCTGATAATAATGTATTATTTATTTTTTCTGCTTCAATTATACTGTGTTGCTCAGTATTTTGCGGAGTAGGACTTTTTGATGGATAAGTAAGTTCAACTCCCTCAAGAGAAGTTTGTGTATTTTGGCGGAATTTACTATATCTTTCTTTTGGAATCAGTGCTGAGAAATGTCCTGCTCCATTACCTTCATCATGATGAAAATGAAGACTATCTACTTCTTTGAATTTATCTGATGAACAAATATCCAATACTTGAAAAAGTTGTTCGACTTCTAGTGGTGATGTAGATTGGTGAATTTTATTATTAAAATCATGTTTATCTTTTGGTAAATAAAATAATTTCTTTTCTTCATCATAATCCAGATGTTGTTTTGCTTTTTCTTTTAATTTTAAATTTGCATCTTGATCAATAATTTCACTTAATTCTTGATTCGAAAAATACTTAGATGAAATATCCATACTAACCAGATTATCTGGAAATAAGTAATTTCCATAACCTATTAACTGTTCTTGATTAAGATTATTACCTTGTGCTTCTTTACAAGGCAACTTAATTTGAGGGTAAATAGTTGCCAAATAAGATCCAACGATAAAATGATATAGCTGCTGATTACTATGTCTTCTTAATTTATCAAACCAATCAGGCTGTGCCGTATCAAATCCATCAAAATCATCTCTAATTTCATCTATATCAAATATTGATAATTTATTGTCTTGTGCAAATTTTTCTGCATAAGCAGATTTTATTATCACCTCTTTTTCTGATAAACGAGAAACTTTATTAAAAGATTGACTTTCATAATTATTAAAGGCTACTCTCATACTTTCTATATGATCCGATAGTTTATATTTAGTATGCTTTTCAATTGATTCCAAGAGAGATTCAGATTCAATTGAAAGATATCTTGCACCTTCGGCTATTGTATAAAAAGCGCAATACAAATTACCTCCAACAGCTGTTTTTAATTTAACAAAATCCTGGAAATTATGTTTTTCCTCTTCAGCAAAATTCTCAACATCACCATAACTAATTTCCTTAGCAGGATCAACCTTAGTAGGCATAACAATAAAAATTAAATTAAACCTAAATAATTAGGCAAAAAATCACTATATTTCTATTATATCACATTTTTACACAAATTGCTATTTATTTTTTGATATGCTAGTTTTAACATAGTTAAAATCTGTTATAAATTTAACTTTTTTACATTAATGCATAGATTATTTGCAAAATTTACATTATTTTTATTCATTAATATTTTTGTAATATTTAACTCTTATGCTGCAATTTCTAATTGGCATTATTTTGCCAATAATAATGTTAGTGCCAGAGCTTTAGCAACAAAATTTATTGATCAAAAAACTCAAAAAATAAGTGACAATAAATTACTTATTGCCGTTGAATTTAAAATAAAAAAAGATTGGAAAATATATAGCTATAATTCTTTGGATGTTGGTATTGAACCGCAATTTTATTTTGATAATAATATTGTTAAAAATCATAAAATTTTTTGGCCACAACCAATTTTTATTGAAGAAAAATTCGACGATCTTACCCTTTCTTACAATATTTATCAAGACCATATTATTATTCCTGTTGTTATTTCTAGCGATAAAAAAATAGCTAATAATAATTTTAATTTTACTATTGATTTTGGCTTGTGTAAAGAAATTTGCTTGAGCGAATCTCAAAAATTTTCTGTTAATTTATCAAATGAAATTGATCAAAATTCTTTAAAATTAATCAAAGAATTTGCTCCGCAAAATCTTAATAAAATTATTGGTCAAAATAATATCAAAAATAATTCTCATAAATCATTTTTCTTTATGATTTTTATTGCTTTTATAGGTGGTGCAATTTTAAATATCATGCCTTGCGTTTTGCCAGTTTTATCCATTAAATTATTATCAATAATCAAACAAAGAAATAACAAAATTGCCGAAATTAAATCATCATTTTTAGCAACTATTTTTGGTATTTTAACTTGCTTTATTATTTTTGCTTTAACAGCAATTATAATAAAATTACTCGGCAATAATTTAGGTTGGGGTTTACAATTTCAAAATCCTTATTTTTTAATTACTTTAATTATAATTTTAATATTTTTTACTGCAAATCTCTTAGGAATTTATCAAATTAATATTGCTAATTTTTTAATAAATATTCTTAATAATAAAATTGATCAAAATATTGAAAATAAGCAAAATTTTAAGCAAAATTTTAAGCAAAATTTTTTAGGCAATTATCTTTCTGGTATTTTAGCAGTTATGCTTGCCACTCCATGCTCAGCACCTTTTTTGGGTACGGCAATATCTTTTGCTTTAACTCAAGAATTTTATGTAATTTTCATAATATTTGGCTTTATTGGTATTGGATTTTCTTTGCCTTATATTATCTTACTCATCAATCCACAAATGGTCTATTTACTTCCTAAAAGTGGAAAATGGATCAATAATTTCAAACAAATTATGACTGGCCTATTAATGGCAACAATATTTTGGTTAATATATGTTCTAATATCAATTATTGGCTATTTACCAGCAATTATTACTGGTTTATTGGCAATATTATTAATACCAACACTAAAATTAAGTAGCCGTATCATCAAAAATATCATTATTATTTTTGTTACTATTGGTTTATTCACTATTCCCTTTTCTTTAAAGCATAATTTTGAGAAAAAAGAAATTTTATATAATGAAATTTGGCAAGAATTTGACGAAAAAAAGATTGAAAATTATGTCAATCAAGGTTATGTTGTTGTTATAAATATCACCGCTAGCTGGTGTTCAACATGTAAATTTAACGAATTTCGTGTTTTAAAAAATAAAGAAATTTTGCAATTACTTAAAAGCAAAAATATCATCCCTTTACAAGGTGATATATCTAAACCAAATCCTGAAATTATGAAATTTCTGGAAAAATATAATAGATTTGGAGTGCCTTTTAATGCAGTTTTTGGACCAATGGCACCTGAAGGTATTATTACTAGTGAATTTTTATCCAAAGATGAACTAATAAAAGCAATTAATAAAGCTAAATAACATGACTGAACTAACTAAATTATCTATTAAACAAGCCATTACAGGTCTTAAAAATAAAGATTTTAGCGCTATTGAATTAACAAAATCATATATTAAAAATATTGAAAATAACCTCAAAATCAATGCCTATATTACCACTTTTTTTGATAAATCCATTAAATTAGCAGAAATATCTGATCAAAAAATTGCCAATAATAATGCAAGAGAACTTGAAGGAGTGCCTCTTGGTATTAAAGATCTCTTTTGCACTAAAGATATTCGCACAACTTGTGCGTCAAAAATGCTTGAAAACTTTATCCCGCCATATGAATCAACAGTAACACAAAATCTATTTAATGCTGGCGCTATTAATATTGGCAAATTAAATATGGACGAATTTGCTATGGGATCAACTAACACTAATAGCTATTTTGGTCCTGTTATCAACCCTTATAAAAAGAAAAATTCTGACCAAGATCTAGTTCCTGGAGGCTCGTCCGGTGGTTCAGCAGCGGCAGTATCTGCTAATTTATGCGCTGGTGCTACCGGCTCTGATACTGGTGGCTCCGTAAGACAGCCAGCATCATTTACTAATATTGTTGGAGTTAAACCAACTTATGGCAGATGCTCTCGCTATGGCATGATTGCCTTTGCTAGCTCGCTTGATCAGGCGGGTTTTTTTGCAAAAAATATATATGACGCATCCTTGCTTCTTAAAATTGCTGCTGGTCATGATATCAAGGATTCAACCAGCCTAAATGTTGCAGTGCCTGATTTTAACAATAACCTAAATTCAAACATTAAAGGCAAAAAAATTGGCATTGTTAAGGAATATCACCTTGATAATATGAATCAAGATATTGAAAAAATAAGACAAAATACTATTGATATTTTAAAAGCTAGAGGTGCTAAGATTATAGATATTTCTCTACCTCACACTAAATATGGCCCTGAAGTATATTATATTATTGCCACTGCCGAATGCTCATCTAATCTTGCTCGATATGATGGGGTGCGTTATGGTTTTAGGTGCCCAGATAATAATATCAATCTTGAAGAATTATACAGCAAAAGCAGATCTCTTGGATTTGGCAATGAAGTTAAAAGAAGAATTTTAACCGGATCTTATGTATTATCCGCTGAATATTACGATGCCTATTATAAAAAAGCCCTTAAAATTAAAAGATTAATCAGCAATGACTTCAAAGAAGCATTCAAAAAAGTTGATGCAATATTAACACCAACCACACCAAATAGCGCTTTTCCAATTTCATATTTAACTGGCGACAACCCTGTTAAAATATATCTCAATGACGCATTTACAATTCCGGCAAATCTAGCTGGTCTTCCTGCTATATCAATTCCTGCTGGCTTTGATCAAGATAATCTTCCAATTGGCATGCAATTAATGTCTGACAAACTTAATGAGCAAATAATTTTCGATATTGGTCTTGCTATTGAAGAAGAACTTGCTTTAAAAAATAACAGCTAGGATTGGTCATTAAATTTATTTATAATAATGACACCTCGCACCATAATTAAAGACATATTAAGCACAAATTATTGTTTAATAATTTACTTATAATTATAAAATTTATTAATTCGTAATTTCTGTATATTTATCAATATTTATGAATAAAAATCGCAAAAAAATATTAGCAGCTATAATCGCCATAATTGTCTTTATTTTTATTGCCTTATCAATTATTCCTAAATTACTTTATAAGGGCCAATCAGGTGGTCAATCGGGTGGCCAATCGGGTGGTTATGGTGGTAGATTTTTTGATCCAAATCGAGTTATAGATGTCGATATTATTAAAATTGCTCAAGAAGAAATCATCATCTCTAAAGAATTTCCTGCTCGCGTTAATGCTTATAAAATTTCACAAATTCGTCCTCAAATTTCAGGAATAATCGAAAAAATAACATTTACCGAAGGCTCTAAAGTTAAAAAAGGACAACAATTATACCAAATTAATGACTCAGTACAAAAGGCAGAAATAAAGCAAGCTCAACTTAATTACGAAGCTGCTAAAGCTCAAGCAACTAGATTTAAAAAACTACTCCAAGTTGAAGGAATCAGTAAGCAAGAATATGAAGATATATTATCAAAAGAAGCTCTTGCCAAGGCCAAATTAGCAAATGCTAAAGATCAAATTGATCAAACAAAAGTATTAGCACCAATTTCTGGCAATATCAATAAAACTAATTTCACTGTTGGGGCTTTAGTAACTGCAAATCAAGAAACTGAATTAACCACTATTACTTCATTAAGCCCAATTTATGTTGATATTACCCAGCCAACTTCACAAATTATTAAAAATAGCAATAATTTAAAAGTTAGTTTAATTATCGATAATAAACCTTATAGCGAGATTGGCACTATACAATTTCAACAATCCTTTATTGACCAATCAACTGACTCTATCACATTAAGAGCTAAATTTAATAATAAAAACCAACAGCTAATTCCTGGTATGTTTGTTAATGCTTTTATCCATGTTAATCAATATAAGGCAATTACAGTGCCACAAAGTGCAGTAATGCGCCAACAAGATGGTAGTCTTATGGTATATATTATCAATAAAGATAATATCGCAACTCCAAGAATTATTCAATCTGATCAATTATATAATAATAAATGGATAGTTAAAAAAGGTCTTAAAGAAGGAGAAATAATTATTAATAAAGGTTTATTTAAAATTAGACCCAATGCTAAAGTCAAATTTGATTTGAATAATAAATAATGTCTGAATTTTTTATTAAAAGACCAATTTTTGCCTGGGTTATCTCGATCATTGTGATGGTTGCTGGGGTTTTTTCACTTTTTAAAATTCCTGTTGAATTATATCCAAATATTGCACCACCCACAATTTCAATTTCTGCCTCACTTCCTGGTGCCTCGGCGCAAACGGTTGAAAATTCTGTTACTCAAATTATTGAACAAAATATTAATGGTGTTGATAATTTACGCTATTTTTCATCAAGTAGCAATTCCGATGGCTCTGCTCGAATATCTCTTAATTTTGAACCTGGCACTAACCCAGATATTGCTCAAGTTCAGGTGCAAAATAAACTTGAATCAGCAATACCATTATTGCCGCAATCTGTTCAACAGCAAGGATTAAGAGTTAGTAAATCAAATGATAATTTCTTACTTATTGTTGGCATATATTCAAAAACCGGAGAAACTAACGAAGAAGATCTTAATTCTATTTTATTTAGTAATTTAAAAGATCAAATTTCAAGAATTGATGGGGTTGGCAATGTCACTATTTTTGGCAATCAAAAGGCGATGAGAATATGGCTTAATCCACATAAATTATATAGCTATAAATTAACGACTCAAGATGTTATAAATGCTATTAAATCGCAAAATAAAGATATGGCAGTTGGGCAACTTGGTGGCCTTCCTGCAATTAAAGGTCAGCAAATTAATGCCACAATCACAGCTCAATCTAGATTACAAACTGTTGAACAATTTGAAAATATCATTATTAAAGCCAATAAGGATGGTGCGCAAATTTACCTTAAAGATATTGCCAAAATTGAGCTTGGTCTACAAAATTATAATCGCGTTGCCCGCTATAAAAGAAAGCCAGCAGCTGGCATGGCGGTTATTTTATCATCAGGGGCTAATGCCTTAACAACGGCTCAAGCAGTTAAAAAAGAAGTAACAAAATTACAACAATTTCTACCCAAAGATGTTGAAATTATCTACCCTTACGACTCAACGCAACTAATTAAATTATCAATTAAAGGAGTTGTTATCACCCTATTTGAGGCTGCTATTTTGGTATTATTAGTAATTTTACTATTTTTGCAAAATTTTCGCGCTACTATAATTCCTGCCCTGGCTGTTCCTATTGTATTACTTGGCACCATTGCTATTTTATATGGTTTTGGCTATAGTATTAATACTTTAACATTATTTGCAATGGTGCTTGCAATTGGTCTTCTTGTAGATGATGCAATTGTTGTAGTTGAAAATGTTGAAAGGCTAATTGAAGAAGAAAATCTATCTCCAAAAGAAGCTACTTTAAAATCTATGAAGCAAATTACTGGAGCCTTAATTGGTATTGCTGTTGTTTTATCAGCTGTTTTTGTTCCTATGGCATTTTTTCCTGGATCTGCCGGTGCAATTTATCGCCAATTTTCAGTAACAATTGTCAGTGCTATGACATTATCTGTATTTGTTGCATTAATTTTATCGCCTTCCTTATGTGCTGCAATCTTGCAAAAAAAGAATGACAAAAGCAATTTTAGCAATAAAAAATTCTTTACCAAATTTAATGCTCTACTCAAAAAACTACGCAAATTTTACATTAATAGAGCTAATTTTATCACTAGAAGAACCCGCAAATTTATATCAGTTTATTTAATATTAATTATTGGTTTAATTATAATTTTTAACAAATTACCTAAATCTTTTTTACCCAATGACGATCCAGGATTTATGTATTTATTTGTTAAAACTCCAAGCTCTGCAACAATGGAAAGAACACTTGAAAGCCTAAAAAAAGTTGAAGATTACTTCCTTGAAGGTCCTGATTCTGACAATATACAAGATTTATTCACAGTTACAGGGTTTAGTTTTGCAGGTCGTGCTCAAAATGTTGGCTTTGGATTTGTTGGTCTTAAAGATTGGTCAAAAAGACCAAAAGAAGAGCAATCAGTATTTAATATCTCTGCTAGATCAATGGCAAATTTAAGCAAAATTAAAGATGCTCAAATTTTTACTTTTTTCCCGCCGCCAATTCGCGAATTAGGCAGCGTATCTGGCTTTAATGTTCATATTTTAGATAGCAAAAATATTGGGCGCAAAGATCTAGTAATGGCCAGAAATCAAACATTAGGCATGGCAGCTCAAAATCCTAAATTAATCGGAGTTAGACCTAATGGACTTGACGATGTTGCACAATTTAAACTCGATATTAACTATAAAAAAGCTGCAGCACTTGGAATAGACATAAATAATATCAATCAAACAATGCAAGTTGGTTGGGGCTCATTATATGTTAATGACTTTATTGATCAGGGTCGTATTAAAAGAGTTATTTTGCAAGGTCAGGATAAATATCGCATGAATCCGCAAGATATAAATAAATGGTATGTCAAAAACAATGAAAATAAAATGGTGTCACTTGGTAGTATTATAAATTCAAGTTGGAGCTATGGACCGCAAAAATTAGAAAGATTTAACGGCATTTCTTCAGTAAATATTGTTGGCTCTGCATCACCCAAAATTAGCTCTGGAGACGCTATGAGTGAAATTAAAAACATTATCAATAAATTACCCCAAAATGTTGACTATGCCTGGTCTGGCCTATCTTATGAAGAGCAACAAAATAAAAATCAAACCACAATATTATATATAATTTCTATTTTAGCGGTGTTTTTATCGCTTGCTGCACTTTATGAAAGCTGGTCAATTCCATTTTCAGTAATGTTTATCATTCCTTTTGGAGCTCTTGGCGCAGCTATTTTTGCTAGTATTTTTGGCATGAATAATGATATATATTTTCAAGTAGGGTTCTTAACAACAATTGGCCTTTCAGCAAGAAATTCAATTTTAATTGTTGAATTTGCTAGAAAACTATATTTAAAACAAGGAAATATCGTTAAATCGACCCTAATGGCTACTAAGCAAAGATTTAGGCCAATTTTAATGACTGCTTTGACCTTTATTTTGGGAGTATTTCCGCTTGCACTTGCTAGTCAAGCAGGTGCAGCAAGTCAAAATGCAATTGGTATTAGCCTAATTGGTGGCATGCTGGCAGCAACATTTCTAGCAACATTATTTGTGCCAATGTTTTATATTATAGTGCATAATATTAGCACTAAAAAATTAAATTTAAAATTACTCAAATATTAATAATGATAAGAAATGTCATAAAACTCATTATCATTACCTTAATTTTTAGCTCATGTAGCTTGGCGCCCAAATATAAAAGGCCAGAAAGCCCAATATCTCAACAAAAAATAGATCAATTATTTAGCAGCACAGATCATAAGGATATATTATGGCAAGATTTTTTTATTGACCAAGATTTAATAAAGATTATCAACCTATCATTAGAAAATAATCGCGACTTAAAAATTGCCGCTCTTAATATTGAACAAGCCAGAGCTCAATATAATGTCTCCTTATCTAATATATTTCCTAAAATAAGCGCCTCTTCTTCACTTGAAAGAGCTAGCCAGTCAAGCAATAATTATAAACCAACTAATAATTTTACTGCTAAATTAGCTTTAACTAATTTCGAAATTGACTTATTTGGCAAATTGCAATCAATTAAAAACTCTAACAAACAACTTTACTTATCTTCAAAGCAAAATCATAACATAATAAAAATTTCTCTTATTGCGCAAATTGTTGATTCTTATATTAGATTTATTGCCAATCACCAAACAATGATATATTCTTACAAAATCAAAAATGCCATTGAACAAAAATATAATATTGCCAAAATTCGCTATGAAAATGGCATAGATTCTAAAAGTAATTTAATAGAACAAAAAGCGCGATTAAATAATGCCAAAATAAATCTTGCAAATAGTCAAAATATCGTATCACAAAGTAGAAATTTACTACAAATATTAATTGGCAATTACGACAAAAAAATATTTGATAATTATACTACAATCAAAGAAATTGATGATATTAAAATTGCTCATAAATCACTAAATTTTATCCCTTCATCTAAGTTGCTATCTAGACCAGATATTAAAAGAGCCGAGCATAATCTTAAGGCTGCCAATGCTAATATTGGCGCAGCTAGGGCCATGTTCTTTCCTTCTATAATGCTAACTAGCAATATTGGCTATGCTTCAAATCAATTAACTGATTTATCAACCACTAGATCAATATGGAATATTGGCCCTAAAATTGATTTACCAATATTTAGCGCTGGCTCTAATTATGCTAATTTATCCTTGGCCAAAATTCGCAAAAAAATAGAAATCATTAATTACCAAAAAACAATTGAAATCGCCTTTAAAGAATTAAAAGACCAATTAAGCAAGAAAAAATCAATAGCTCAAGAGCTTAAATTAGCTCAAGAAATTTTTGACCTAAAACATAATGAATATGATATAATAAAAACTAAATATGATATTGGCAGTGAATCAAAATATAATCTAATTGATCAACAAATTGCCCTTTATCAAGCCAAGCAAAATTATATAAATTACAAACAAGAACATCTAATAAATTCAATAAATCTATTCAAAATATTAGGAGGTGGCATTGAATTAGCGAAAGAAATTGAGTTATAATTTTGTTAAAAAAGATATATAAGTTTTGAGTGTAAAAATTTAACTGTAAAATTCAATTTTTTAATTATTTTAAATGCACCTTATTATGTTCTACCCACGGCTGCTCCTTGGGCGCTTGCTTGAGATTGAAGACTTTTATAATTATTACCAATTTCGCTTGCAAGAACACTATCAGCACAACATAATTTTGTTTTACCTAAGGCTTGTTTTAAATCTTGAGATGAAATTTTGCCATCTTGAGAAATTTCTGTAATTGCGCCATATATTGCTTCAGCTGTTATTTTACCTATATTAGGTTTATGAACATCAGCAAATACACCACCTGACATAATTGGAACATTGAATTGATCATAAGAATCTTTATTTTCAATTATTTTTTCAATTATTGTTTTGTAAACTTGTTGCAATTTTTGTGTAAATCCAGCCTGATTTTTAATTTTGCTACCCTCCGGTCCAGCAATGCTTAATACGCCAAATGTTTCTCCAATATTTATTGCGCTATCATATTGTATTATTTTATGAATACCCTCTGAGTTAATTTTATCTAATACATTTTCATAACCACCACTAATTTTTTTATATATTGCACCAGATAAATGTCCGTCACGACCTTTTATACCGCTTTCAGTCTCAGGACTTGCAGGATCTACGTAGCAATTCTTGTGTTTCATTGGTCCTGGATTATGATCCGCTGCGCCAAATATATTCTCTGCAACAATTTCAATATTTGGAATCTGATTATCAGCTCTTATAGCATTGGGACCTGTAGCAACTGGACTTGGTTTCTTTATGTATACTTCATATAATTTTCTTAACTCTTGATTTTCAATATAAACTACTCTCTTATCCCCTTCTTCATGAATCCTTCTTTTTAACCAAACATCTTTCATTCCATCCTTAGGACCAGTAATATCATGATCATAAATTACTGATACAAATTTTTCAGCATTTTCAGGCCCTTTTTCCCCTGTAAATGTAATTTTTGCATTTACTTTTTTACCTCTTTCTGAAGCATCAACTTCATATTCTTTATCCTGAAAATTCATGACTCTCATAACTTGACACATTCTATCCATTATTCCTCCATTTTCAGGTGGTGCTTGTCTACTCTCTTTTACCCTTACTGCTTCAGGTTGTTGTTGACTCTCTCTAATTCTTTTTAAAGCTTTTTTCATGTCATTTATATCTTCTTGATCAAGATAAATTATACTATCACCCCCCTCTAAAGTTTTATTATCACACAATGACATAAGTATCGCTCGGGATTCTCGAACTTTAAAGCTATTACCAAATATAAGTTTAATTTTTCCATCAGCAAAATGTTGTTTCTTATAATCGATTTCAATACCTAATTTATTAGCATTTGTTATAAATTCATCAAATGATTTCTTTAATCCTCCATATAATGATTTAAACACCGCAACTGCTGTCTCATATTCTGCTTTGGTAATATAAATAAATTTATGACCTTTATCATCCTTTCTAATATTAGAACCAGCTCTTTCAAGAAGAAATGGTGGTTCTTTCAATTGATCAAGATTAAGCTTCTCTTCGCTGCTAAGATAGCAAAGATAAGACTCTGCTCCATCTTTTGTGTGATCCTTACTCCATACCGATGTAATCCCTGCATTTACTAGAAATTCTTCAAGATCTGGATTTTTTATTTCTTTTTTCATAATAGCTACCTTTGAATTTAAAAATTTAACATATTTATATTATACCACGCAAACTTTGGGGTCAGACCCCGATTTTCCTATTCGAATTTAAAAATTTAACACGAATTTAAAAATTTAACATATTTATATTATACCATATTTTTAGGGTTAAT
>JAUROA010000048.1 GCA_030835745.1 Alphaproteobacteria bacterium | reverse complement strand
TTTGTAGTTGAATCGCTATAAATGTCAATATTTGTAATGTTGTTATTATAGTTAAATTGACCAATATGCGAGATATCAATATTTAATTTTTTTTGCAAATCAAAAATTTTATCAATATTTTGTGGTGCTGAGCTAAAAATGATTTCATAATCTTCTCCTTTATTAACCAGATCTTCTTGCATAGAGAGATTATTTTTTTTTGAGAAAAAAGTAGGAATTTTATCAAGATATATTTTAGCAGATAATCTAGAAGAGTTGCACATTTGCTTAAGGTCGGCTAATAGGCCATCAGAAATATCAATTGCACCATTGGCAAGATTTTTTTCAAGTAATATTCTGGTTAAATCGATTCTTGGCTCTGGAAAAAAGAAACGATTTTTTAGATAATATTCTTCTTTTTTGTCAAAATTAAATTTTGCTATGTAATTTTCATTATTGCTAATTTTAAAGCCAAGATAGCTGTCTCCAACTGATCCTGACATAAATATTAAATCACCATCTTTGGCATTTTGTCTGGATAGAATTTTATTTTTTTTAGTAATGCCAAAAATTGTCAGAGAAAAAATGAGTCTATCATTTTTTGATCTGGTAGAAATAGTATCGCCACCAATTAGCGAGACATTATATTTTTCTTGAGTATGTTTAAGGCCTTGTGCAAAATCTTGTAAAAAATCATTATTAAAATCTTTATTTTTACTTAAGCCAAGGAGGTAGTATTTTGGTAAAGCTCCTGTTGCTGCAATGTCAGATAAATTGGACAAAAGGAGTTTGCTTGCAACTTTAAAGCCACCATCTTTTCTAAAAAAATGGACATCTTCACAGATTAAATCTTTACTGACAACTAATTTTTCATCATTTTTAATGTCAATAAGCGCCACATCATCAGCCAAATCTTGTGCAAAGTCATTTTTTTTTACAAGGGGCTTGAATAATTTGTTAATTAGTTCAAATTCTTTCACATGTAATAATTTAATATAAATATTTTAAAATGATATCTAATAATTTTTTAAATAAAATAAAGACCGAAATTAATGAATTAAAGAATGATGGTTTGTATAAAAGTGAATATGAAATTACTAGCTCACAAAGTGCTGATATTAAAATTTTTCATCAGGATCGCACAAAAGATGTTATTAATTTTTGTGCTAATAACTATCTTGGACTGGCTAATGATAATAAATTAATAGAAACTGGCAAAAGAGCTCTTGATAATTATGGCCTAGGAACCGCTTCAGTTAGATTTATTTGCGGAACTCAAGATATCAATAAAAGATTTGAAGAAAGATTGGCAAGTTTTTTAGGATATGAAGATGTGATAACTTTTTCTTCATGTTTTGCTGCTAATAATGGTATTTTTGCGGCATTATTTGACAAGGATGATGCAATAATTTCAGCTGACTTAAATCACGCAAGTCTAATTGATGGAATAAGGTTGTGCAAAGCTCACAGATATTTTTATAAATTTGACGATATGGCTGATCTTGAAAATCAGTTGCAACAATCTCAAAATCACAATAACAGAGTTATTGTGACTGATGGAGTATTTTCAATGGATGGAGATATTGCAAAACTCGATAAAATATGCGACTTAGCTGAAAAATATAATGCATTAATTTTAGTTGATGATTGTCACGCAACTGCTGTTATTGGCGCTAATGGTAGAGGTAGTGCCGAATATTGCAATGTTGAAGGAAGAATAGATATATTAACATCAACATTGGGAAAGGCTTTGGGCGGAACTGCTGGGGGCTTTATTGCTTCTAAAAAAGAAATTATTGATAAATTAAGAAATAAAGCGCGCCCTTATTTATTTTCAAATAATATTTCACCTGTTACGATTCAAACGGGCATAGAAATAATTGATATGATTGAAAATAATAATGATTTAATTGAAAAATTAAGAAATAATACTGAATTTTTTAGAAAAAACATGCTTGATGCAGGATTTGATTTGCGCGATCCAAATGCTGTTCATCCAGTTGTTCCAGTAATGTTAAATGATGCCAAATTAGCTGCTCATTTTGCTAAAAAAATGATAGAAGAAGAAAATATTTATGTTATAGCTTTTTCTTACCCTGTTGTACCTAAAAATGAGGCAAGAATTAGGGTTCAAATTTCTGCAGCGCATGATCAGCAGCATCTACAAAGAGCCATAGAATCATTTATAAAAGTTGGTAAAGAGCTTGGGGTAATAGATTGTAGCTAGTAAATAATAATTTTAGATAAATAAAATATGATAGATTTTAAATTAGCTTGTTATGGCGTTAATGAAAATGACTCGAGAGGTCGTCATTATCAAGAGGATTATAATGATTCTAAATATCGCTCAGTATTTGGGCGCGATCGAGATAGAATTATAAATTCTTCAGCTTTTAGAAGGTTGCAATATAAGACCCAAGTATTTGTTAATCATAAAGGCGATCATTACCGAACAAGACTTACTCATTCTTTGGAGGTGGCTCAAATTGCTAGATGGATTGCTGGCGCCTTAAAGGTAAATAAGGATTTAGCTGAAATTGTGGCTTTGGCTCATGATATTGGTCACCCACCATTTGGGCACGCAGGAGAAGAGGCTTTAAATACAAAAATGCTTGAAAATGGTGGCTTTTCACATAATGCTCATACTTTAAAATTAGTTACTAAAATTGAAAATAAATTTATTGATTTTACAGGTCTTAATTTATCGTGGGAAATGCTGGAAGGAATTGTAAAGCATAATGGTCCTATCATTGATAATATTATTACTGATCAATATATTTATCAATATAGCGAGGAATATGATTTAGACCTTAAAAATCATTCCTCTTTAGAGGCCCAAATATCAGCAATATCAGACGATATTGCATATAATAACCACGATATTGAAGATGGCATTAGGGCAAATTTATTTGATATTACAGACTTATATAACCTACCTTTAATTGGCAATATATATCAAGATATTATCAAAAAATATCCTAATATCAAAAAAGATATGTTAGTTGGAGAGGCTAAAAAAAGAATTACTTTGGCAATGGTAGTTGATGTTATTGAAAATGTTGAAAGAAACATAGAAAAATTCAATATTAAATCGGCTTCAGATGTTAGAAAAGCAGAAAAGCAAATTGTTGAATTCAGTGATGAGATGGAAGATGTTCACAAAAAAATGAAGATTTTTTTGATCAATAATATGTATCGTCACTCAGAGGTTAATAAAATGACAGCCAAAGCATTTAAAGTTATTAATAGTTTATTTGATTTTTACAGCAATTATCCAGATTGCCTGCCTAAAGAAAAATTAAATATTAATTTAAAATCATTAACTGACAATCAGCTGGCAATTTTAATATCAGATTATATAGCAGGAATGACCGATAGATACGCAATTAAAGAATATGAACAATTAATTTAATAATTATGAAAAACATCATATCTTATAATAAAATAATACCAAAAATTGACCAATCTGTTTTTATTGCGCCAACTGCAATTATTGCTGGCGATGTAGAGGTTGATAAAAATAGCAGTATCTGGTATGGCTGCTCTGTTAGGGGTGACGTAACTAAAATTACCATAGGAAGCAATAGTAATATTCAAGATAATAGTATAATTCACGGTACTAGGGCTAATCATGCACAAAATAAAACTGGCTCAAAAGGTGCTCCTGTTACTATTGGAGATAATGTTACAATTGGTCATAATGCAATAATTCATGCTTGCACCATAGAGGATAATTGCTTTATTGGTATGGGTAGTATAATTATGGATTTATCAGTAATTGAAGAATTTGGCATGTTGGCAGCTGGAGCAGTTTTAACGCCAAAGAAAATTGTTAAATCAAGGCAAATATGGGCTGGTAATCCAGCAAAATATTTTCGTGACTTAACTCAAGAAGAAATAGACTATATTGCAATATCAGCAAATAATTATTCCAAGCTAGCTAGTGAATATAAAAATAACTAACATCATAAAAATTGCTTTTGAAGCAGGAGAGATAATAAAAGAATCTTTTTATAAAAAAAATTTTACCAAAAGTAAAAAAGATGATAGTAGCGACGTTACTTCGGCAGATTTAAAAGTTAGTGAATTTATATATTCTCAATTGAGTAATCTTGGTCTAAATATACCAATTATTTGCGAGGAAAGAAAAAAAACAAAAATTACTAGCGATATATTCTTCTTAATTGATCCAATTGACGGAACTTCTAGCTTTATCAAAGGTAGAAACGAATTTAGTGTAAATATTGCGATAATAAAAAATAATAAACCAATATTTGGCTTGATCTATGCGCCGATATTTCAGGGAGGAAAGTTGGCTTATAATGATTTTGATAATAATGTATTTCTTTATCGAAATATTATCGAAAGTGCTACAAATTTTGATAAATTCATCAAAGAAGGAGTGCTATCAATAGAAAAAAATCAAGAAAATAATGATATTAAAAAAATTATTACCAGCAGAAGGACTGATAATGATCAAATCAATAAATTAATTAAAGAAGATTTGAAGTTGTGTGATCATGATTTTAAAATTACTAAATTATCATCTGCGGCAAAATTCTTTTATTTAATCGAGCAAAATTATGATTATTACATTCATCTAAATCCAACAATGTCATGGGACATTGCGGCGGGTCAGGCAATTATTGAGCAACTGAATTACAAAGTAAATATTTTGCAGTTAAATGATACTAGCCATATTGCAAAAAAATATTTATCTTATAATAATAAAGATTATTTCAACCCACCTTTTATTATTAGAAAAAATGGTTAAAAAATTTAGTGTTGATTGCGATTTTAGTGGAACAAAGCATAAGGTCGATTTTTATGTTGGCAATCCTGCTGAGGGAAATCACCCTTTATCATTTCAAAGTAAGTGGCTAGCAGAAAATAGACATGGTCACATTCCAGAGGATTTAATGAATACATTTTCGCAAATTAATGATATTTCTACTCAAAATAAAGTGCCTTTTGAAGATTTGCTTGAATATATTAGCAATGAAGAACAAAGAAAGGATAGATGCATTGAAGACTATAATGCAGCTTCAGAATTTAGTGGCAATCAAGATCTAGAACAAGATTTAGAAGCAGATGATGAAGAGGATGAAGAATTTAAGCCATCTAAAAAATCTAAAATGCAAAAAGGCTCTGCTATTATGGAGCAGGGTGCAAATCCATTAAGACAAGAGCAAATTCTGCGCGAAAAATACTCAGCAGTTCAAGGTGAGAACGCCTCTTCTGATATTGGTGAAAAATCTTTTAAAGCGCAAAATCCAACAATAATTGAAGAAAATGGCATTAAAAAGCCCAAAAGAAAAAAGGGCGAAGCCCCAATTAATGATGAGGGCTTGCAAAGCCCTTTAAAACATCAAAGAGATAGCGCAACATTAAATCCGGCTAAACATCAAAGAAAGCAATTAGAGATGGCATATAAAAAAGCTGAGGCTGCCAAAAAGCAAAAAACCGACGCGCACCCATCCTCTTCAAGAGCTGAACCAGTAGTTACAAAAAGCAATATAAATGAAAAAGATTAGGCAAAATATTCGCCATTATTATAGCAATATTAGATCAAAAAATCCAATTTTTAGAAGATTTATAATTGTTAAAAATCAGTTAATAATTCCTTTAATAATTAAGATTTTAATAATAATTATTATTACGCTATTAATTTCTTTTTTTATTGTAAAAATAACAAAGCCGCAATTAATCGATCAATATTATCAAAAGACATCTAAGTTTTTTTATAAAATTACTGGTATTGAATCTAGAATAATTTCAAAAATTACAATAAAAGGTAATGACAAAATATCGGATCAAGAAATTATCAATATCATCAAAGATATTGAGGCAAAATCATTGATAAAAAATAAAGAAAATTTTCAGCCATTAATTCACGATATTATAGATGAAATTAGAATAAGAATTCCCTGGATTACTAAGATCAGGATTAATCGCAAACTTCCAAATGAACTTGATATTATAGTTGAAGAATTTCAGCCTTTTGCAATTTTACAAAATGGCGAAAAGAGTTTTTTAGTTGATAATAGCGGTAATAATATTTTTTATAATAAAAATGATCAATATCAAGATTTGCTGATAATTTCAGGTCAAGATGCCATTAGAAATATTGCATCTCTTTTTAATATATTATCAACAAATAATTTTATCGTAAATGACATATATTCCGCAAGTTGGGTTGGTAAAAGAAGGTGGGATATAACTCTTAATAATGGCTTAATTATAAAACTGCCAGAAGAGGGAGTCTACAAAGCCTGGCAAAAATTAAATGAGTTAATAAATATTAGTGGCTTTACTATCAATTTAGAAATTATAGATCTAAGAATTAAAGATAAAATTTATCTAAAATATAAAGATAAAACAGCCAAAGAATTAATGAAAGTCGGTCTTTGATTTGCTGATTTTTGCAATATTGCTGAAATAATTGGTTTGAGTGTGTAATCTAAGCTTTTGCTTGATATGTAGATGCTTGAAGTGCAGATGTTTGTTCTGTTATATTATTTAATGATAGTTTTGAATCTTTAACCGTAATATGGATATCTATAGCATTTTTAATACCGTCTATGCCTCCAAAAACATCACCAAATCTTTTTGTTCTTAGGCCAGTTTTATAATCTTGAGCAGAAAATATATTTTTATTTTTACAATTTTTTTGAAAAAGGGCTGAAAATTTTTTAACATTAGGATCTACGCTTGTGTCACCTTTTACTGTGCCTTTCTTCGTGGCGTTTATTAATATTTCTTTTAACTTTTCTTTATCATTTATATCAGTTGATTTTGCGGCATCAATTACCGATTGCAATATCTCATTTAAAACTTCATGTGTTTTTTCGGTAGTTTGGCAATATGCACCTGCCATTCTTTGACCTTCATTTATAAATTTGGTTTCTGTATAAGTTATTCTTTTTCCTTCATTGTGCCCATTCTTGTGGTAAAATATTTCTTTATTTTTTACATAATCAGCTTCTTTGTAACTCCTCCTTATATCTACTTCAGTCAATGGCGCAGGGACTCGAGGTTTTGCTATTTCGGGGCTTTGTATTGAAAACTCAGCTTTAACATTACTATTAAATTGCGAATTACCTATGCTTATATCTGATAGTCCCGATATTTGCTCTTCTAAGACATTTCCCTTGTCAAGAACCCCTCCAAGAAACTCATGATTTTTGTGTGGAGCAATAGTCATGCCAAGCTTTTGAGCTCCTTGTGTGTAATATTTAGTAATATTAAATCTTGGTCCAGCCTTATCTGGGGTAATTTTTTTAGCTGTTTCTGGATTTTCTTTCTTAAATTCTTTTAGCTTTTCTTTAAATAATTTTTCTAAATCCTTATCCAATATAGGGAAGGTAATTTTTTGAAGTGTTGCTAACTGATTTTGTATATAAAATTCTTTAACAGCTTCAAAAAAACCATCCAAGTAGGCATTCATAGCTTCCTTAACTTCCTCAGATTTACGACTTATACTAAGGTTCATCTTTACATATACTATATATAGCTAACATTACAAACACTTTTAATAATTTCAGGGGTCAATGTTTGCACAAACCTACATACTCTATTTTCAAGTTCTCTTAAAGTTTTAAAGATTTTGTTTT
>JAUROA010000047.1 GCA_030835745.1 Alphaproteobacteria bacterium | reverse complement strand
TGAATTTGCTTTAAGAGTTTTACCTATTGCTTTAGCAGCATTTTGACGAATATTTTCATCATTATTTGACATTAAATCGAAAATTTCCTGACAAGATAATATTTTATTATCATAGTTAAATTCAAGATTATTAGATATTTCGTCAAAAAGCCTAATAAAGGCATTGCGTCCAGTAATTGATTTTTCAAGGCTGAATTTTTCTAGCTCATTGGATAATTGGTGCTTTTTGTAGGCTCTAATATCCCTGATAAAGGGTTGATATTTTTTTAAGTTAGTATCTTTAAGGTGGTTGTCAATTATATTTTGAGGTAATTTATTTATCTCAATGCTAAAAAATAATAATTTTGATTGGAATTTATTTAATTCCTCGCTATTATTTTGATAAAATGATAGATGAGTGTTATTAGATGTATCAATTGCATATATTAAATATGAATATGCAGCAATTTTTCCTATTTTTTCTGATATTTCTTCATATTGAGTAATTGCTAAATATAGCTCATTAGATTGCAATTGAGCTATTTTATCAAGATATTTGCTGCTAAATTCTTCACAATTTTTTTCTATTAATGATAAATCTTCCTTAATTTGAGGATCATTAAGTGATTGATAAAATTTTGTTAAATTCCATTGAGGTAGATTATTATTTGTCATGATTATTTGATAAATTTATAGCTAATTACTTCAACATCTGTACTTAAGAAATCTAGCTTAATTGGTTCTTTTCGACATAAATCTGTTGAGAAATATTTAAGTGCAGAATCGCAAAATATTGTTGCTATGACCTCATTTTCTGGTCTGTCTTTAATAACTTTAAGGGCTGCAATAAAATTAGCACCTGTTGAAATGCCAACAGAAAGACCGCTTTTATTAAGTTTTTGCGCCATGATAATTGAATCACCATCATCAACACTAATTATTTCATTTAGTTCATTTAATTTAACAATTTCGGGAATAAATTCGTCGCTTATTCCTTGAATACGATGCTTGCCTATTTTTTGACCACCAGTAGTTAAGGTTGGAGAATTTGCTGGCTCCATAGGATAGCAATTAACATTTAATTTATTTTCAAGGCAATATTTTTTAACACCCATTACAGTGCCACCCGTTCCAACACCGGCAACAAAATGGTTTAGATCTAATTTTAAAGATGCTAGCTGATTTATAATTTCAGGAGCTGTTGTTAAGTAATGTGCGTTGATATTTTCTATGTTAGTAAATTGTTCAGGGCAATAAACATTATCATTTTTTTTGGCTAAATTTCTTGCTTCTTCAATTGATCTAATAAAGCCACCTTGCTCCTTGGTGATTCTGATAACTTCAGCACCTAAAAGTTCAATCTTAGCATATCTTTCTGCGCTAAGCCAATCTGGCATATATATTCTAACTGGGTGGCCAAGAGCCCTACCAAGGGCAGCAAAAGCAATGCCAGTATTACCACTTGTGGCCTCAGCTATTAGATCTCCTGGTTTTATTTCTTTATTTTCATATGCTTTTTTAAGGATATGAATAGCAATTCGATCTTTTATAGAGCCGCTGAAATTAAATCCTTCATATTTTCCATAAATTTTGCGAATTTTATCCTTATATTTAAAAGTAACTTCAACTAAAGGAGTTTTGCCAAATGCGGCAGCTAAATTATTTATTTTTGCTAAATTATTATCTTTCATAAAAACTTACTAATTCCATATATTTTGACCCAACAAATTGATCTATAGCAATTATTTTCTTATTTTTAAAGCCAAAATCAAGTAAAATTTTACTATCTCTAATAAAAGTTTTAGGATTACAAGAAATATAAATAATTTGTGTTAAATTTGATCGACAAATTTCTTTAATTTGCGGACTGGCACCATTTCTTGGCGGATTAATTAATGCAAGATCAAATTTGTTGAGGTAGCTACTTGATAATGGCTCGCAGAATAAATCTTGAGTAAAAGCACTTATTTTGTGATTTAAACTATAATGGCTAATGTTTTTTTTCATTAGATTGATCATTAATTGAGAGCCTTCAAAAGATTCGATTTTATTAATAAAATCAGACATAATATAGCTATATAATCCAAATCCACAATAAAGATCGATCATTTTGAGTTTTTTATAATTGGCAATTGATCGGATGTAGCTTAATAATATTTCTATAATTTTGGGGGTAAAAAATTTATTAGCTTGCAGAAATATATCGTAACTTAATTTAATATTGTAATTATTAACTTTTATTAGCGGTGTATTTTTGATGATAAGAGGTGTTGTAAAATCGTTAATTTTAGTGGCAATATTAACATTATTTTCTTTTGCAAAAGCTATTAATAACTGATTTTGTTGATAATTTAATTCATTTTTAGTTTCAATAATAATATCTAGGCAATTATCAAATTTGGTAATAATGATATTTTTGGCTAAGTTTGAAAAATTTTTGGCAATTAAATTTTCAATAATTTTTTTAATAGCAATAATTTCCTGATCAATTATTAAGCAATGATCAATTTCAATAATATTATGTGATTTTACGGCGTAAAATCCTAATTTATTAGTATTATTAACATGAAAATTAGCCCGTCTTCTTGAATAATTATCAAGCCAGATAAATTCAAGATTAGCTAATTGATTAATATTAAAAATTTGTGATAAATTTTTAATTAAATCTATCTTCTTAAAATTTTGATAATTTTTTGATTTAATATTATCATAATAGCAGCCGCCGCAATTTTGAAAATATTTACAGGATAAATTTTCAGTCATAAAATATTACTGATATTGATAATTTGATCATATTATTTGAGATTTTTCTTCTAAACATTCATCATAGCCAAATAGCTTGATTAAATAATGATATTTTTTGTTAATTTCTGATTGTAATTTTGGATCATTTCTTAATATGTCTTTGGCATTATCTGCAGCTATTTGCATTATATTAAAGTTATTTTCTGGATTAGCAATTTTAAATTCAGGAAAACCGCTTTGCTTAGTCCCTATATAGTCGCCACTGCCTCTCATTTCAAGATCTTTTTGGGCTATATAAAATCCATCATTAGAATTTTTTAAAATTGATAGGCGTTTAATTGATTTTTGACCAACTTTTTTACCATAAAGTAAAATACAAAATGATTTTTTGTCTGACCTTCCAACTCGCCCACGAATTTGGTGCAATTGAGCCAGTCCAAAATGTTCAGCATTTTCAATAATAATTATTGTGGCGTCGCTAACATCTATACCAACCTCAATTACTGTTGTGGCAATTAATAATCTTGCCAAGCTATCTTTTTTACTAAATTCAGTCATAATAGCATCTTTTTCTTTATCTTTCATTTGGCCATGAATTATTGCTAATTGAGAAGGGTCAATAATTTTTGATAATTCTTGATATTTTTGTGTAACATTTTCTAATGGCTGATCTTGATTTTCTTCAAGACCAAATAAATCTTCGCAATTGCTATTTTCTTTATCAGTTTCATCAATAGCAGGGCAGATCCAATATATTTTGTGACCCTGTGCAATATTTCTTTTAACAGCTTCATAGATTTCATCTCTTTTATTGGCAGACATAATGACAGTTTCAATTATCTGGCGGTTTTTGGGTTTTTCATCTAATATTGAAATATCCATATCTCCATAAAGTGTCATCATTAAACTTCTTGGAATGGGGGTGGCGCTCATTAATAAACTATCAACATTTTGACCTTTTTTAACCAGTTTTAATCTTTGAATTACACCAAATCTATGCTGCTCATCTATTACAACATATCCCAAATTTTTAAAAATAACATCATCTTCTAAAACAGCATGTGTAGCAATTAAAATATCTATTTCATGATTGCCTAATTTTGCTATTAATTGCTGTTTTTGTTTTTTAGTGGTGGCAGAAGTTAGTAATGCGATATTTATCGATAAATCTTGCAAGAAATTATTGAAATATGCGAAATGTTGCTTAGCAAGAACGGTAGTAGGGCATAAAATACAACATTGTTTCTTTATAGATATTGCCTTAAGACATGTGGCAATTGCAACTAATGTTTTGCCACTTCCAACATCTCCTTGTAGTAGTCTTAGCATATTGTGATTAGATGCAATTTCTTGATTGATCTCATAAATTGCCTTTTTTTGAGCATTAGTTGGTTCAAATTCAAGATTATCAAGAAATTGACAGTTATTATTTGGTAAAATATCTGTTGTTTTTTGTTGATTTTGAATTTTTCTTAAATCTTTGGCCATGTGAAATGATAATTGCCAAGCTAATATTTCATCATAAGAAAGCCTTTCAATTGCAGGGTTATATATGTATTTTTCATATTCTGCTATTGAAGCACTGTAATTGCCAGGAATTTTATGATAATTGTAAAAATGAATATCATTAAGAGCGGTGATAAAATCCGGCCATTTAAATTTATTTATAATATTACTGTCAAGCCATTCATAATTGCTTAGATTAATATTTTTAGTTTTTTTATTTATTATCCTTAAAGCCTTGATAATATTGGAGTTAACAACTTTATTACTTAGCGGGAATTTAAGAGGGTAGGTTAACTTTATTCTTGCTAGATCATTGATTTGGTCTAGCTTATGGATGATTTCTGGGTGAGTAATTTGGATTTCATTATTTTTAATAATAATTTGACCAGAAACAATAATTTCATCATCTATTTTCATCTGATTGATTTGATAAGGAAATATTTTAAAAAAAATAAGATTAACTAACCCTGTTGGATTATAGCATAAGACCTTGTATGGAGATCTTGAATTGTGAGGTTTGATATGTTTTTGAATTTTAGCTTTAATTATAACTAGCTCACTATCTTTAACATTATAAAGTTTTGGTAAAAATGAAATATGGTTAATTTTACTTGGTTTATGTAGTAGTAAATTAAATAATTTATCACTACCCACTAATTTGACTAGTCTTTCTTTGGTTATTTGACCAACTCCTGGAATTTGTGATAAAGATTCTAAGAGCATTATTTAGTCTTTTTCTCTTTGAAGACGGCGATTTTCATCGCGTTTTTTGATTGTTTCTCTTTTATCGTAAAGTTTTTTACCTTTTCCAAGTCCAATAATTACTTTTACAAAATTTTTCTTATTAAAAATAATTTTGAGGGGAATTATTGAATAGCCTTTAACTTCCATTTTGCTAATTAATTTAGAAATTTGCTTTTTATGAAGTAATAATTTTCTGGCTCTAATGGGGTCATGATTAAAATTATTGGCATTCTCATATATTGAAATATTTGCATTTACTAAATGTAGTTCACCTTTTATATTTGCAATATAAGATTCATTAAGACTTACTTTTCCAAGTCTGATTGACTTAACTTCACTACCAACTAGCTGTATTCCTGCTTCGAATTCTTCTTCAATTTGGTAGTTAAAATGTGCTTTGCGATTTAGTATTTGCATTTTTGATTATTGATTAAATATATCTTGCAATTAAAATTTGTTTTAATATATTTTCAAGCTTAACTTTGTTTAAGTTTTGATATGCTATGTAGTGACTTTCTTAGATGTTCACTTTTTGTTCACTTATTTAATGCTATCACCTTAAAATTTAATTAACAATTATTTAAATTATGCCTCTATACGAGACTGTAATTATTGCTAGACAAGATTTAGCTTCAGATGATGTTGATAAATTATCTGAGAAATTCTCTAAAATTATCACTGATGATGGCGGAAAAATTATATCAACTGAATATTGGGGGTTGAGAAATTTTGCTTATAAAATCAAAAAATATTCTAGAGGTCACTATATTTTATTAAATATAGACGCTAAAGTTTCTTCTGTAAAAGAGCTTGAAAGGGTCGTTGGATTTAACGAGGATGTATTAAGATGTTTGTTTTTTAAAGTTGACAAACATGAAGATAAAACTTCATTATTTGTTGCTAAAAATGCTGCATCGGCTAAATCTGAATCCAAAAAAGAAGATAAAAAGCCTTCAGAGCTTGATCTTAAAATTGCAAGTGTAAGAATTGAAGTTTAATTATGATAAATCAAGATAATAAAAATAACAATGACGAAGATTTGCTCAAGATTTCATTAGTAAATCAGGGTGTATTTTCTCGCAAAAAAAAGAAATGTCCTTTAAGTATTTTTGATATTTCTGAAATAAATTACAAAAATCTTAAATTACTAGATAAATTCTTATCTGAAAGAGGTAAAATTTATCCAACAAGAGTTACTCATGTATCATTACAAAGGCAGAAGGCTCTTGCTATTGCCATCAAAAGAGCTAGGCAGTTAGCTTTACTTTCTCCTATCAAGCAAATTGACATAAATTAATATATTTAAAAATGAAGGTTATCCTTATATCGGCAGTGGCAAATCTTGGAAAAATCGGTGATGTTGTGCAAGTTAAAAATGGTTTTGCTCGTAATTTTTTAATACCTAATAAAAAGGCAATTATATATAACGAAAACAACTCAAAAATTTTTGAAAGCAAGAAGAAACATTTTGAAGAAGAAAGTAAAAAAATTATAACTATATCTAATTCAATAAAAAAATCAATTGCCTCTAACAATATCATTATCACAGAAAATGCTTCTGATGATGGAAGATTATATGGCTCTGTTAATGCATCTATTATTGCTGAAAAAATTAATAAATTAGTTAAAGAAGATCATTTAACAAGAACAAATATTATTCTAAAAAATCAAATCAAGGAAATTGGTATATATAAAACTACTATTTCACTTCATCCAGATGCCCAATTTGATGTTACTGTTATTGTATGCAGAAATGAGTCTGAAGTTGAAGGCATGATTAAGGCTAAGAAAGACATTGAAAATAAACTAAAATTACAACAGGAAGAAGATAGTAAAAAAGAAAAGTCAAAGAAAGAAATAAAAGATGAAAAAAATGAATCTCCTAAAGAAGATGCAAAAGAGGGTAAAATAGAAGCAAAATCTCAAAATGATTCGCAAGAAGCCCTAGATAATAGCAAAGATGACACCATTAACGCTGATAAAGATCAATCATCAGAGTAAAATACTTATCATAGGTTTGCTAATATATTTAAGATAGGTTTTTAAAATATAGATTCTAATTATTAAATAAATTATTTATCTTGTTGAAGATTGTATTTTTACTTGATGTCTTAAGATTAATATCAAAATAGCCAGACTCATTTAGAGGTAATTTTTTTCTAATAATACCATTGGAGTCAATATATGCAGAAATTCCTGTATTTGCTACCCTTATTAAAGGACGAGAAGTTTCTATAGCTCTCATCTGAGACATTGCAAGATGTTGATATGGGCCAATGCTATCACCAAACCATGCGTCATTGGTAAGATTTATAAGTAAATCTATGTTTTGAAGTTGAGAAATTTTGGCATATCGAGAAAATATTGCTTCATAGCAAATTAAAGGAGAGATTGCTATATTGTTAATTGAGATAATTTGATTATTGCTACCTTTGGAAAAATCTTGAGCGCCATTAGTTATTTTTGTAACGAAAGGGATAAATTTCTTAAGAGGAACATATTCGCCAAAAGGTACAAGATGGCGTTTATCATAATGTTGAATAATAGATTTTTTGCTTATGGCAAATATGCTATTATATATTTTGTCATTATTATATCTTAGGCCACCACTAATGAGTGTGATATTATTATTGATATAATTGCTTAAAAACTCAATTACTTGCTCATTATTAACGAAATATGGTATTGATGCCTCAGACCATAAAACCATATTAATATGGTGACTATCTTTATTGCTAAGGTTAATGTGAGTTAGTAAATTCTGATATATCTTTTCTGGATCCCACTTAAGATCTTGCTTGATATTTGCTTGAACAACTCTTATTTGGTAATTTTTGTTAATTTCTATATTATTAGATATTTTATTCTTGCCGTAAATTGATAAAATAATCAGTAATGCTAAGATTGTAATTATAAATAATTTATCTTTAAGAATTAGCTGCCTTGGATCAATATAGCGAATTTTATTATTCTTAATATCAATAAAATAGCAGGGTAGTAAATAGGTGATAATCGCTAATATTGATAATCCATAAACTCCAAAAATACTTGCAAATTGAGCAATATTAATATTAAATAGCCAAACATATCCGATTAAATTCCAAGGAAAGCCAGAAAATAAGTTGCTTCTTAATATTTCAAAAAATAACCAAATAAGACTAAAATATAATATTTTGGCAGATAAATTACTTATTATTAATTTGTTAATGATAAATTTATAACATAAGCAAGCTAGTCCTATATAAATTGATAAGCATATTGGAATAAGAGTTATAGCAAAAGGAATTAACCATCCATGTTGCTTAGCATCAACCAATAAGGATATTGCTATCCAATAATTACCAGCAAGAAAAAAGCCAAAGCCATAAGCTATTGCTTGATAAAATGTTGTAGAATAATTTTTAGCTCTATTGGTTAAAATAAATAATAGAGAAATAGATATAGCGCCAACTAAAAACCAATTAAATGGAGCAAATGCAAGAGCTAAAAATGATCCAGTAATTATTAGCAAAAAATATCTAATGAAATTACTATCGATTGTTATTTTATTTTTTTCTTGAATAGACGTCAATATCTGTAATTATTATGTTGTTAATTTTGTTATTTTCTATGTAGCGTTTTTTAAGAGAAATATCCTCACTAAAATTTTGGTAAAGTAGTATTTTATTTTCAAATTTATAATTACTAAAAATTTTTTTAAAATTATCATCTCTTAAATAAAATTCAATAAATCCAATATTGCAAAAGCTATATTGATGATCTATATAATTTTGAATAAGTAATTTTTCATTTTTTGGATTAGATATTTTCTTTATTAGATTATTTAGCAATTTATGATCAATTTTATTTAGAGCAATATTTTTATATAAAATTTGATTTTGATCTAAATTAATCCTATTTATATTTTTTAAATCATTTGCTAAAGGGTAAGAGATTTGGGGATCGAAATTAATAAGGGTAATATTATTAGTAACATTTCTAATATTGTTGGAAATTTGTTGATAAATCTCATTATTTGAAGTGTATCTTATATTTTTATTATATGAAATGCTCTCTTTTATGAGTCCAAAAATTACAAAAATTAATATAAAAGAAATTATTGCCACAAATTTATAACTTTTTTTAAAGAAGATGCGATAATTATGTATAAGAATAATAGAAAATATTATATTAATTAGCCAAATTACTATTGATGAAGTTATAATGCTTAAAAAATATATTATTAATATTGTGATAAATAGTAGTAAAAAATCATTGATATTTGTTGGCAATATAATTTTTTGTATAAGATTGAATTTTTTGCTAATTTTGGATATTTTTTTGTTTAATTTTAGTGATATAATAATTGACCCAATCCACCATAAAGAAGCTAGGCTGGCAACTAATTTACTGGTGTCATATGGTGTATAGAGGCTAAAAATTGCAATAGTGATTAATATAAACCATAATTTATAGAAATTATTGCTGTAAATTTTAACAAAATAGTAAAAAATTAATATAAATAATGCTAAATTAAGACAATAATACGTTGCTAAATTATGATCTTGTCCTGATATTAAATATATTAAAGCCATTACTAAGCTGGCTTTGCTAAGATTAATTAGAATAAAATTTCTTTTGATAATTGTGTAATTGCTGGCAAGGAAAATTATTGGTAATGATAATAGTTCAAAATCTGGTAATTTGGGTTGATAATTATATTGTTTATAAAAGTAGCTATAGTTAATTAAGCATAAAATCAATATTAAAATATTTCTTACATTGAAAATATTTCTAATATTACTAGATCGCAATAACTCGCATAGAATAATTAGTGCTATATAATGATAATCAAGGCAAATAAGAATAATTGCGCATATGGCAATAATTAAATTATCTAAATAATTTAATTTCTTAACAAATAAATAGCTAATATAAGGTAAGGCTATAATAATAATGTAGTTATATGTAATATTATATTCATTAACATTGCCCAGATTAATCGGTATTAATGTTGCAATAGCAATTGATAGAGTGATAATATTATAATTTAATTTATTTGAATAAATTTTAGATTTTTTTAATGCAAGACAGCTTAAAGCAGTTGATATAATTGCCAAAAATAATAAAATTGCTTGCAATAAGATGGCGTTGCTGATTTTAACAATTTTAGCTATTGTCAATATAGCGTAATTTATACCAAATATTATTGGTGGAATCGAGAAATAATTATGATTGTGGTGAAAGAATATATTGGCTTGATCTAGGTTTAGAATAGTTAATGGACCAATATTAAAGTTGAATCTAAGAAAGAAGGCTCCAAAAATTATAAATATTAAACTTGCTAGCAAAAAATTTCTATTGCAAAATAATGCATGAATTGATGATTTAGAATTATGAAATTTTTCTTTGATATTTTGCAATAAATTGCGCAATAATGACTCGCGTTTTTCCTTAAAACTATGCTTGATTTCAATAATGAATATTATAGCTTTATAAAAGAAATCATTCACGAATTAATCTTAAAAATTAATATTTAAATCCAAATTAGTTTTTAGAAATATTATTTTACAGATATTATATTATAAGACTAATTTGTTAAGTCTATTTAAACATTACACATATTAAAATGCAAAAAATAACAATAGCATATGGCGATGGCATTGGTCCTGAAATTATGGAAAGTGTTTTGCAGATTCTTAAAAATGCTGAAGTAAATCTTGATTATAATATAATTGAAGTTGGTGAAAATATTTATAAAAAAGGTTTTAATTCTGGTTTAATGCCTTCTGCTTGGCAAGATCTTGAAAATAGTAAAATATTACTGAAAGCTCCAATTACAACGCCACAGGGTGGAGGCTATAAAAGTCTCAATGTTACACTTAGAAGAAAATTGGGTTTATATTCAAATATCAGGCCGGTTCGTTCTTTTTATCCCTTTATTAAAACTAATTTTTCAGATATGGATCTTGTAATAATTAGAGAAAATGAAGAAGATCTATATACCGGAGTTGAGCATAGGCACTCGCAAGATTCTTATCAATGTTTAAAAATCGTTACTAAACAAGGATGCGAAAAGATTGTTAGGTTTGCCTTTGAATATGCTATTAAAAATAATAGAAAAAAAGTTAGCTGCTTTTCCAAAGACAACATCATGAAGATTACAGACGGATTATTGCATCAAGTTTTTGACGAAATTGCTCAAGAATATCCGCAAATTGATAATGATCATCATATTATAGATATCGCAACTGCCAGGGTTGCAGCATCACCACAGAATTTTGATGTCATAGTTACCACTAATTTATATGGCGATATTATATCTGATGTTGCTGCTGAAATATCTGGATCAGTTGGTTTGGCAGGATCAGCAAATATTGGCAATGAATATGCCATGTTTGAAGCAATTCATGGATCTGCACCCGATATTGCTAATCAAGATATTGCTAATCCTTCTGGATTAATTCAGGCTTCAATTATGATGTTAAGTCATATGGGTATGTATGACAAGGCTAGCCTTATTCATAACGCATTATATAAAACAATTGAAGATGGCATTCATACTGCCGATATTTATCAGGATAAAATTAGTAAAAAAAAGGTTGGAACAAAAGATTTTACAAGTGCAGTAATTAATAATCTTGGTTCTAATCCTCTTCAATTAAAGCGAGCAAATTTTTGCAAAAATAGCGACGATAAATCTAAAAAAGTTTTAGCCAATAAAAATCCAATCAAGGAGGTGCAAAATAAGACATTAATTGGCTTTGATTTATTTTTAGATTATAATAAGGGTTTAGACACTCTAATAAATGATTTAAAAAAGCTAGAAAGTGAAATATTTCAAGTTAAAACAATAAGTTGTAAAGGTCTTGTTTTGTGGCCTGTTAGCGATAAACACATGATTCCAAATTCAGTAAGTGGCTTGTTAACATTAAGAGTAGTAGCTAAAGATGCTACTGGTAGAGCTAGTAATATTATCAATAACCCAAAAATTAATATATCACATCAGGATA
This sequence comes from Alphaproteobacteria bacterium, assembly GCA_030835745.1. Classification (GTDB taxonomy): domain Bacteria; phylum Pseudomonadota; class Alphaproteobacteria; order Rickettsiales; family UBA1997; genus UBA1997. The sequence goes on along the minus strand of JAUROA010000047.1, from coordinate 34,631 downwards.
TTATCAATATTTTACAATATTTTGTTCAAAATAACCTTGATTTTGTTAAATTAGAAGGTTTATATCATTTTAATGGTAAGGCAGGTTATTGCGCAAATCAAGGAGAGTAAAATAATGAGTATTAACGATATTATAGATTTTATTAATTCAACAGTTTTAGTAAAAAGTTTTTTCTGGCAAATATTTACTGTTGCTTCAAGTTACGGCTTTTCGCTCTTCTTGTTTCGCCTTAGTAAAAAATTTGTTTTTTCAAAAGTTATTCCCGAAAAAATTAAAAAACATTTTCTAAGTCAGATATATCATAACTATATTTATCTCTTTGTTTTCCCTCTTTTTTCTATAATATCATTGGCAATTGGTAATTCAATTTATAGTTTATTCATGCTGGAAAACTATATTATAATAGCTGCAATTGAGGTAGTATTGTTGCTAGCATTTTTAAAATTTCTCAGAAAATTAACAGGTAATGATTTCGCAGTTAATGTTATAGGTGTTATTTTAGTTACAGCTTTAATTTTAGATGCTCTTAACATATTTATGCCTACAGTTAGATATCTCGATGGTTTTGCCATAAATTTTGGCGAAGTTAGAATTTCATTATATATTGTTGCCAAGGCATTTATTGTATTGGCTTTTGTCTTCTGGTTTACAAGCTTAATTAGTAAAAAAAGTAAAAAATTTATCGAAAAAAAGCCTAATATTTTGCCAAGCACAAAAACAATAATAATTAAATTTATTGATATTGGTGTATATTTCTTCATATTTATCATTACATTAAAAGCATTTGGTGTTGATTTAACTGCTCTGGCAGTTCTTGGGGGTGCTATTGGTGTTGGTATCGGTTTTGGTTTGCAAAAAATCGCTTCAAATTTTATAAGTGGCATTATTTTATTATTTGAAAAATCAATTGAAACTGGAGATATAGTAGAAATTGATGGTTCAATTTTTGGAACCGTTAAAAGATTTAGTGGCAGATATACCTTGATTGAATGTTTCGATGGAAAGGAAATTATGATGCCTAATGAGGAATTTATAACTAATCGCGTTGTTAATTGGACATATTCAAATAGTAAAGCAAGGTTAAAATTATCAATAGGGGTATCTTATGATAGTGATCTAGAAAAAGTACAGCAAATAATATTAGATTGTGCGTTAAAACATCCTAGCACAATTACTAACGACCCCGAAATAGAACCAGCATGCTATCTAAAGGAATTTGGCGATTCATCTATAAATTTTGATTTATATTTCTGGGTAAATGATATTAATGACGGATTATTTACACCAAAGAGCGAAGTTTACATGGAGATTTGGAAGGAATTTAAAAAGAATAAAATTAATATACCATTTCCACAAAGAGAAGTTAAAATTATTAATCCACAGAAATAATGACTGACGAATCAAAAAAACATGTTATTGCAATCTTAGTTGATAATGAATTTGGTGCTTTGGCTAGAATTGTCGAGTTATTTTCAGCTCGTGGTTATAATATAGAGTCAATTAATTGTGCACCAATAAATGAGGATAAAACTATATCAAGAATTACAATTACAACATATGGCACCTCAAAAACAATTGACTTAATTTGTAAATTACTTAACAGAATTATACCAGTTCATCGTGCAGTAGAGCTTACAAAAGAAGAAGGCTATATTGAGCGTGAATTAGCTTTGGTAAAAATAATAGGCGACGAAGATAAGAGGCAAGAAGCGCTTAAAGTTGTTGATAAATATCGAACCAGTGTTGTGGATATTACTGGTGATTCAATAGTATTTGAAATTATTGGAACATCAAAGATGATTGATGAAATATTGCTAAAACTCTCAACACTTGGATTGGAGGGTGTTTCAAGAACAGGTTCTGCTGCAGGATTTAAAGGTGAAAAAAAACTAGATGAAAGCAAATAAACTTATTGCTTCATAATGATGCATGTTTTATTATAAAACAGTTATATTTTCTAAATATTACCGATACATCATATTATTGCAACTTTAGTAGCTTTAACTTTTCTTAAATTATATCAAATAATTTATTCAGCTATGGAGATATCAAGTAAATATATCGGTTCAATAATAAAGGAAGTTAGAAAAGATTTAAAGTTAACCCAATCTGATGTTGCTACAATTTGTGGAACAGGTCTAAGATTTATTATTGAGCTTGAAAATGGTAAACCAAGTTGCCAGATTGACAAATCTTTACATGTTTTGCAATCGCTTGGTATTAAAATTGGATTATCAAAGCCAGCAGATTCAATCATAAATGATTTTTAGATAAATTAATTAATGTCAAGACAGCTAAATATACTTTACAATAAAGAAGTTGCCGCTTCTCTTAGTCACAATGAATTTGGCTATTTGCAGTTAAACTATGATAAGAATTGGCTAAATAGTAAAAATTCTTGTGCAATATCATCAAACTTACCATTAAGTGATATTACCTACAGGGAAGAAGATTTTAAAAATTTCTTTTTAGGTATTTTGCCAGAAAATCATAATAAAGACATAATTGCTAATATTTTTGAGATTGGTGTTGGAAATTACTTTGATTTATTGGAAAAAATAGGAGGTGAATGCCCAGGTGCAATCAGTTTTATTAATAATGATAATGGTATTATTGATGATAATTATCAATATAAAAAATTAAGTGAATTAGAATTATATCAATTAATTAAGCAATTACCACAAAATCCTCTTTTGGCAGGTCAGGACCAAATTAGATTTATTCTTTCTGGCGAAAGGTCAAAAATTGCAATTTGCATAGATGATGAAGGATCAATTTTTTTACCATTAAATAACTCACCATCAACTCATATTCTAAAGCCACAATTTAACGGATTTTCAAATTACGTAATTAATAGTGCAATATGTCTTGATCTTGCTCAGCTATGTCAAATTAATGCAATTAATGCTGTTATTGGTGTTATAGGTGATATTGAATGTTTATTAGTGGAAAGATATGATAGAAAATTTACAAAAAATAATCAGCTTATCAAGATTCATCAAGAAGATTTCTGTCAGATTCTAAAATTATCTCCTCAAAATAAATATCAGCAAGATCAAGGCCCTTCACTTTATGATTGCTTTAATATATTAAAGCATAATTGCTCAGTTCCTGCAGCAAATATGAGTATATTTCTCAACATGGTATTATTTAACTTATTAATTGGTAATAATAGAGCCCATGGTAAAAATTTTTCACTTATATACCATAAAAATGTGGTAAAAATTGCACCCTTATATGATGCTTTTTCAACATTATATTATAATGATACATCGCAAATTATGGCAATGTCTATAGGTGGTCAATATAATTGTAATGAAATTGGTATTAAGGAAATAGAGCTTTTTTGCAATGAATGTAGTTTAAGTTTTCCATTAGTTAAAAAAAGAATCTATGATTTAAGTAAAAAAATATTATTCAATATTGATCAATTATCAATAAAATATCAAGATGGCAAAGATATTATAGAATTTATAAAGGCTCGCTCAGAAATATTTTATCATAAATTTAAGTAGTAAGAGGTTAATTAAGAGGGGTTAATTATACCAAAAATATCTTTAAAATATATAATAAAAATAGCCCTAAAATTAAGCATAAACATAGCAAAAGGGAGAGTAGTAGCCCTTTTGCTAAAAAAACATGTTATCATATATTTGCCAACAGATCTAATAATATCCTATTAAATAAAAAATTAATTAACTAATCGTATCAATTTGAAAGCAGGGTGAATCAAACTTTAAATCAAACTAAATTTTATATATTAATGCCAAATTTAGTATTTAACTAAATTTTGTTGTTATGTGAATAGCATTTTCTATCTATGATGTAATTTTAGATAGATTAGTTTTGTGTCATAATTTTAGTTTTACCTAATAATTTATTATGAAATTTTGCCTAAATATTTCAGAATATTTACCTAAAATTTTATGATGATTTTTAATGAGAAATTAAGAGCTAGAATTAATAGCTAGAATTAAGAGCTAATTGTCATTTTCGCTTTTATCATCCATATTGGACACGCTATCTGAGTTATTATTAGCAGCACTTTTTTTTCTGCCATTATATAATTTTGCAAAATCTATAGGGTTAATTTGTAAAGGATTCATGCCAGCTTCACTCGTTACATCGCTAATGATTTTTCTTAAATAGGGAAATAAAAGAGTAGGGCAGTAAATTAGCATAACTTGCTCAAGAACATCTTGTTTAACTGAGCTTAAATCAAAAACTCCGCAATATATAATTTCAAGATCAAATAATGTTGAATCTTCATTAATTTTTGCAATTGCTCCGAATTTAAGAGAAATTTCATATATATTATCTTGGTTTATCTTTCTAGCATCAAGATTAATAGATAAGTTAACATTAGGCTTTTCTTTATTTTCAATTAGAATTTGAGGAGCATTAGGAACCTCAAAAGATAATGTTTTAATATATTGGGTAATGACCTTTGTTTCTTGCATTATAGAATAAATTTAGAAGTAATATTATTTACACTTTTTTTTGAAGAGTCCATAATTAAAGAGTTGGCTGTGATAATATTTTCACTTTTAGTAATTCCTTTAAGCATATCACCATCAGTAACACCGCTACAGGCAAATAATACATCGCCTTTAGCCATGTCGTTTATATTATATTTTTTTGATAAATCTGTAATTCCCATTTTATGAGCTCGATCAATTTGTGACTTGTCATTATTAAAAATTAATCGACCAATCATTTGACCACCAACTGTTTTTAAGGCCGCAGCAGCAAGAACTCCTTCAGGTGCGCCGCCAATTCCCATATAAATGTCAATTTTGCTATTGGGATTAGTGCATGATATTACCCCAGCAACATCTCCATCATCAATAAGCTTGATTTTAGCACCAGACTCTCTGACTTTAGCAATCAATTCTTCATGTCTTGATCTTTTAAGAATAAGCGCTGTGAGGTCGCTAACATTACATTTTTTAAAAAGTGCTAAATTTTTTAAATTTTGCTCAGGACTATTATCTAGATCTATTATTGGTTCAGCGCAATTAACGCCAATGGCAATTTTTTCCATATAGACATCAGGAGCATTTAAAAAGCAATTTTTTTTAGCAAATGCTAAAACTGCAAGAGATCCTTCTCGAGCATTAGCACAAATAGATGTTCCTTCTAGCGGATCTAGAGCTATATCAATTTCTTGACCCCCAATACCAACTTCTTCTCCTATATATAGCATTGGAGCTTTATCTCTTTCTCCTTCACCAATAACAATTGTTCCTTTAATATTTGCTTTATTTAGTTCAGATCTCATTGCTTTAACTGCAGCAGCATCAGCAGCCATATTATCGCCTTTACCTATCCAATCATAACTTGAAATTGCAGCCTCAACTGAAGAATTAAGGATAATATTGGATAATTTAGAGATCTGATTTTCCACAATAATTAATTGTTAATTGATATTATAAGTTAAAATTATCTAGAGTAAAATTCTGTAATCAAATTTGGTTGCATTTCAATTGCATAAGGAACCTCAGCAAATGAAGGTTTTTGAGCAATTTTAACAGAGGTGCTATCCTTATCAAGAATAAGATATGGTGGAACGTCGCGCTCAATTTTTTGCAGCGATTCAATTACCATGGCAATTTTTTGTGATTTCTTTCTAATTTCAACTATATCACCAATTTTAAGACGATAAGACGGAATATTAACAATTTGACCATTCACAGTAATGTGTTTATGATTAACAAATTGTCTTGCGGCAAATATTGTTGGAACAAAATTAGCTCTATATATAACACAATCAAGACGAAGTTCTAGCAAGGAAACAAAATTTTCACTAACATCACCCTTCATTTTAGAGGCTTGAACAAATATATTGTGAAATTGTTTTTCAGAAATATTTCCATAGCTAAATTTCATTCTTTGTTTGGCTCGAAGCTGAATACCAAAGTCACTATTACGCATTCTTGGTGCGCTACCATGCTGACCTGGTCTATAGTTTCTTTTGTGAAAAGGGTCATTAGCTTGACCCCAAATACTACCACCTAATTTACGGCTAATTTTTTTCTTAGCGCTAATTCTTTTAGACATGTTTTTTTGAATTTAAGTTTTATAAGAGTTATAAAATGTTTTTGAGGCATAGTTAGTTATAATTACTCAAAAATTTATGCGTATATTAAATTAAATAAAAACGCATATATAACTCAATTAATCTAGCTAATAATATTAACCAAAGATTAATTGTCAATTATAAATTCTTAGCGGGGTTGTTTCTTTGGGGTTTATTTTTTAGAAGGTTGTTAGATTTTTGTTTGGGATGTTATGTTTTTATTTATATAGATCAATTATCTAACAAATTAAAGATAAATATAATATATAAAAACAACAAAAGCTATAATTCCTTTAATTGTCAATTTCTCTAAAATAGTAAAGATAATATAGTTTATTTACATCAATAAACACAATGAACCAGTATAAAATCATAAATATCAAAAAAAAAGATAGACTTCATTAAAAAAATATGATACGATATATCATAATCAAAATATTTATCTTTTTAGGAAAAGTAATGGTATTAAAGAGTGAAGAATTAGAAGGGGTAATAAGAAAATTACAACAAGGCAAACATATAACTATAATTAATTTAGCCCATCAGAAAAGAGGGGATATTGGAGCGCAACAATTAGCTAAAGCACTTGAGGGAAACAAAACTCCAGTTACACTTAATTTAATGTATAATTTAATATAGGACCTAATGGAGCTGCAGCATTAGCTAAAGCACTTGAGGAAAACAAAACTTTAACTGAACTTAATTTAGGTGGTAATAAAATAGGACCTAATGGAGCTGCAGCATTAGCTAAAGCACTTGAGGGAAACAAAACTTTAGCTGTACTTAATTTAGCTTTCAATTCTATTGGAAACATTGGATTTCGAGAATTAAATGAAGCTCTTAAGGGAAACAAAACTTTAACTCAACTTAATATAGATTGTAATGAAATACCAAAACAATTAGATTCCTCAATAAAAAATTACCTAGAAAGACATAACAAAATAAAAACTATTAAAGATTCGCTTCTAAAAGGGATAAAGATTGACAAAGTTGAAGAAGGTCAAAGATCAATTAATGGCACTACATATAGTAATGATTATGTAAAAATAGCGATAGAATCTATTGTTAAAGACCTAGAGACTATTGGAGAAGATAGCGATAGTGAAAAAAGTCGTAAAGAAAATGTTATCAATAAATTAAGAGATAAAAAAGAGTCTAATTCTCTTTATGTCTTAGTAAAATTGCTTAATTCATTTACTGAAAATGGTGGAGAGATTGATAAGATATTTAGCGATACTGAAAGAGATAGTTTGATAAAAGAATTTGTAGAATCAGATGATTTTGAAAATTTAATTATGTATATTTCTGCTTTTTATTGTTACTTGAAACAAGAGGACTATATATCTGAAGCAAGAAATCAAGAAGCGCCGCATAATTTAAAATCACTCAATATTGATGTAATAGACATTATTGCTATTGAGGGGTTACGAAGTGAAATAAATACAACCTCTTTAAATAATTTATTTAAAGAGGTTTTAAAAGAAAATGCATTGATAGAAGTTATAAAATCTAGTCAAGCTCGACCAAAAACAGATGTGCAAAGACCAAAAGTAGAGCGACGAGAAGTAAGCGGGTGTTTGAAAAAAATTACCAACTGTTGCGTTGTGATGTGATTAAGTTAATGTTAGGAGAAGATTCGCCTAGGAGGGTAGGTTATTTCACGTATTTACAAATTTCGACCCCAAGGCAGGTGGTGAGGGGTATGACCTATTATCTTATCCTATTAGCTAATTTTAAATATTGCTCTATAGTTAAGTCTTGAGCTCTAAGGTCATGAGCTATTTTTAAATCATCAAGAATATTGCAAATATTATCAATGTTTTTGAGTGAGTTCTTAATTGTTTTTCTTTTGGTATTAAAGGCTATTGCTACAATTTTTTCTAATTTTTTAAATTCTTCAAGATTAATTTTTGAAATTTTTGGGGTTAGATTTATTATGGCTGAAGTAACTTTTGGTTTTGGAGTGAATATAGAGTTATTAACTATGAAATTAATTTTGCTATCACATAGATAATTAATCATGATACTCATTCTTGAATAATGTTTTTGACCAAATTTAGCAGTTATTCTTTGCGCCACTTCTTTTTGTACCATTAATGTCATTGATGATATCTTATCAGCAATTTTTAACCATTTAAAAATTAGTAAAGTAGCAATATTATAAGGTAAATTAGCAATGATTGTAAATTTCTGATTATTAAAAATTGCAAGCTCATTAATTGTAAGAGCATCTTCATTTAGGTAATCTAGTTTTTCTGGGTAATATTGCTTTATTTCTTGCAATATGTTAAGGCATCTTTCATCTTTTTCGATGCAGATTAATTGGGCGATATCTTCTTTTAATATTGATTTGGTAAGACTTGCTGGTCCAGGGCCAATTTCTAATATTATTTTATTGGTAATATCGCCAGCAGATTTGACGATTTTGTCAGTATAATTTTGATCAAGTATAAAATTTTGCCCTAATGATTTTTTAGCATTAAGATTATATTTTTTAATTAAATCGCTAGTTGAGGGTGGGGTGCAAATTTTATCCATTAAACAATTTATTTGATAATATGACTTAGTGAATTAGCAACTTCTTGATGTATTATTTTATTGTGAGCAATATTTAAGCCATTATAAATGTGATTATTTTCTGCTATAGCTTTTTCAATGCCTTTATTAGCAATTTCAATGGTAAATGGTAATGTTGCATTTTCAAGAGCTAGAGTTGAGGTTCTTGGAACTGCACCAGGCATATTAGTAACGCAGTAATGAACAATATCATTTTCAATGAAAATTGGATCGCTGTGAGTTGTGGGTCTGCTAGTTTCAAAACAGCCACCCTGATCAATTGCTATATCAACTAAGACGGTACCTTTTTGCATTAATTTAAGATGTTCTTTGGTAATTAATTTAGGTGCCGAGGCTCCAGGAATTAGAACCGAACCAATAATTAAATCACTATGTGGAATATTTTGTATAATATTTTGCTGATTCGAATATAAAATATCAGCATTTGAGCCAAAAATATCGCATAAATATCTAATTCTTGCAAGAGATTTATCAAGGATTGTAACTTTAGCTCCCATGCCAATTGCAACTTTAGCTGCATTAATTCCTGCTGCACCACCTCCTAATATCATGATATTGGCTCTATTAACGCCAGGAACACCGCCAAGCAATATGCCACGACCTCCTTGAGATTTTTCTAGGGCTTTAGCACCAGCTTGAACAGCAATTTTACCAGCAACTTCACTCATTGGAGCAAGTAATGGCAAGCTATTATCATTAGCTGTAATTGTTTCAAAAGCAATGGCATAACAATTAGATTTTAGTAAATTAAGAGCTAATTTTTCTTCTGCAGCAAGATGTAAAAAAGAAAAAATTATTTGATTTTCTCTTATCATTTGACATTCAGTTTCTTGAGGCTCTTTAACTTTTAAGATCATATCGCTTTTTTCATATATTTGCGATGCATTTTCAACAATTTCAGCGCCAGCATCTTTATATTGTTGATTGCAATAATCAATTTCTAGGCCAGCATTATTTTCAATAATAACTTTGTGATTATTTTTGATTAATTCAGCAACTCCGCTTGGAGTAGCTCCTACTCTATATTCATGATTTTTAATTTCTTTTGGAATTCCTATAATCATAATTTTTTGATATTTGTGATTTTAATAATGTTACTTTGCTTTGAAGTTATACTTTGAAATTTTTGGAAATCAAATTTAAAAATATTTTTACAATTTGCAATTTCTTCATCAAGTTTTTTACCTTTTAAAAATAGACAATATCCATTTTCATCTAAAAATTCTATGCAGTAATTGAGTAATTTAGGTAATGGCGCTAATGCTCTAGATAATATACAGTTAAATTTGATATTTTTTAATTCTTCAATTTTAGCCTGATGAACATATATTTTATTTTGAGAAAGATGTTTGGCGATTTTTAAAAATTCACTTTTGCGGTATGATTTTTCTATTAAATGTATTTCTTTTAAACCAGCAATTGATAAAACAATACCTGGCAAGCCGCAGCCACTTCCAAAATCAGCGAATTTATGATTATTATTATCAATTAATTTGATAATTTGAATTGAGTCAAGAATATGACGATGCCATATATCTTTAATAGTTGATTTACCAATAAAATTATAATTTGAATTATGTTCGATAATCATATCAACAAATTCTGCTAAACGAGTTACTTGATCATCTTTAATATTATAAAGATGCTGCATTTCACTGATAGTTTGTGTGTGATCTTTTTTAATGCTATTTTGTATAAAATTATTTTTTTCAAAAACCATGTAAATATTCATTATTGACAAAAAACAAACTTAACATAATTTAATAGCCTAAATAAATAATTTCAAATATAAATCGATCAAAAATGAAGATTTCGACTAAAATTAAAAAAATTCTTGCTAATTACGAAAGCGACAATCCAGGTACTAAAACAAATATTGCCAAATTATTAATGAGTGGTAAGTTATCTGGAACAGGTAAAATGGTTATTTTGCCAGTAGATCAAGGCTTTGAACATGGGCCAGATAGAAGCTTTGCCGTTAATCCTGATGCTTATGATCCTCATTATCATTATCAATTAGCAATTGATGCAGGGTTAAATGCTTATGCTGCTCCTCTTGGAATGTTAGAAGCCGGAGCTGATAGTTTTTGTGGTGCAATTCCTACTATATTAAAAGTTAATTCATCAAACTCATTATTTAATGGTGGTAGTGCACCTTATCAGGCAACTACAGGTTCAGTTAGAGATGCTCTTAGACTTGGCTGTAGTGCAATTGGTTTTACAATCTATCCAGGATCAGATGCTGCATTTGATATGTTTGAAGAAATAAAGGAAATTGCCCAAGAGGCTAAGTCTCATGGATTGGCAGTTGTTATTTGGTCTTATCCAAGAGGTGGAGATCTATCTAAAATTGGTGAAACAGCAATAGATATTTGTGCATATGCTGCTCATATTGCTGCATTGCTTGGTGCTCATATAATTAAAGTTAAGCCACCAACTCAGGCTTTGGAAAACCTTGAAGCTATAAAAATATATGATAAAGTAAAAATAGAGATTGATACTCTTGAAAAAAGAGTCAAACATGTTATGAAAACTTCTTTTGCTGGCAGAAGAATTGTAATTTTTTCTGGGGGCTCAGCAAAAGGCGAAAACGATATTTACGATGAGATTAGGCAAATATATAAAGGTGGAGCAAATGGTTCGATAATAGGTCGCAATACTTTTCAAAGACCAAAAAAAGAAGCCTTACACATGCTTGATAATATTATTAAAATTTACCAGGGTAGATTTTAATTGATATTAATTGCTATCTCTTAATGTAATTTATTATTTCTGATATATCCTGCTCGGTTAATATACCTTTTTTATGCCATATTATTTGTTGCTTTTTATTTATAAGATAGCTTTCAGGAGTGCCACTTAAATTTAAAATTTTACCAAAGATATTCTTTGGATCAATTAATATTTCTGAGTAAGGATTTTTTAACTTAGACAAAGTTTTTTTAGTTTGATCATCAAAATCGCGCCAAGCAATACCAATAATGTCAAGACCAGAATCTTGAAGTTTAATCAATAATTTATGCTCAATTTTGCAAGTAGCACACCAAGATGCAAAAAAATTTATTAGATAATATTGATCATTTTTAAGATCTATATTAGTAAAATATTTATTTTGATTATAGAGATATTTTAATTTAAATTGAGGTAAAGGATTATTAATTAATTGATTGCCATATTGATTTGAAATCTTATAGGTGCCAATTATTATGAATATTAATAATATAAAAAATATTATTAATGGTAAGAATTTTTTCATAAAAAAATTTAATTATAATGAATAAGGATTTTTCATTTAAAGTTAAAAAAATCAATAATAAAGCACGCCTTGGTCAAATTACATGCGCTCATGGTAATATAGATACACCAGCTTTTATGCCAGTTGGAACTTGTGGCACAGTAAAGGCTATGAAATTTAGCGATGTTGCTAATAGTGGTGCACAGATAATTTTAGGAAATACATATCATCTTATGCTCAGGCCAGGAGCTGATTTAATTAATGAGATGGGGGGTTTGCATCAATATATAAATTGGAATAAGCCAATATTGACTGATTCTGGTGGTTTTCAAGTAATGTCACTATCAAAAATAAGAAAAATTAATGATGAAGGAGTTGAATTTTCTTCCCATATTGATGGTGTAAAATATTTCGTAACTCCTGAGGAATCAATAAGAATTCAACATAAATTGGGTAGTGATATAACCATGATTTTTGATGAATGTGTTTCTTATCCCGCAAGTTATGATGATGCAAAAAAAGCAATGTTAAGATCAATTTTATGGGCCAAAAGATCAAAAGAAGCATTTGTTAAAAGGTCAGGATATGCAATTTTTGGTATTATGCAGGGCTCAACTTTTAAAGATTTGAGGCAGGAATCTACAAAAAAACTGATAAATATTGGTTTTGATGGATATGCTATTGGCGGCCTTGCAGTTGGCGAAGGACAGGATAAAATGTTTGAGACATTAGATTACTCTTGCGATTTATTGCCAAATAATAAACCAAGATATTTAATGGGAGTAGGAAAGCCATCAGATATTATTGGCGCTGTAGCAAGAGGTGTTGATATGTTTGATTGCGTTATGCCCACTAGATCAGGGCGTAATGGTCAAGCATTTACTAAAGAAGGAGCGTTAAATATTAGAAATGCCAAATATAAAAGTGATTCAAGGCCCTTAGATCAAGATTGTTCATGCTATGCATGTAAAAATCATAGTAGGGCGTATATTCATCATTTAATTAAATCTAATGAAATTTTAGGAGCAATGCTACTTAGTGAGCATAATATTTTTTACTATCAAAAATTAATGAAAGAAATTAGATTAGCAATCTTAGAGGATAGATTTGAAGATTTTTATCAAAAAAATCATATTTGAATTAATTAGTAAAATTATGTAATTATATATTGCTGAAAAATATATAGCATCTTAGTTTGGCAATAGTTTTAACAAAATAACATTATAAAAAATGAAAAAATTAATATTAGTAACCTTTTCACTTATTATTACATTTTTTAATGCTAATGCTCAGAACCAGATGGTTCCCATAAAAAATTTACCAAATGTCAAGCAAGATGTCAAAAAAGCTAATAGTAACTACCAAAAAGCAAGGCCAAATCAAAGAAATATCAGGGCCAATAGGCCAGTAAATAATATAGCAAACAAGCCAGTAAAATTACCTCAGATTGCTAAAGATGTTGCTGCTCCAGCTTCTGTTGTAGCTAATGTTGAAAATAAAGAAGTGCCTAATAATAATGCACCTAAACAGGATCAGCTAAATGTTAAAAATAATTTAACTAATAAAGATTTGCGTCAAAGAGTTAGAAAAAGACTTGAAATGATGAAAAATCTCACTGATGAGCAAAAAAAAGCGGTAAAACAAGCTAGAAAAGAATATTTAGAAAAAGTTAGACAAATAACTAACACTGCCAATTAAGTTATTTATAAGTAATATAGATGGAAGATAAAAATATCCTTTTTATCGGTTGTGGTAAAATGGGTCAAGTTATTATTGAAAAAATTATTAATAATAAAAAATTACAACATAATAATTATAAAGTAATAGACCCAAATATTGCTGATAAGAATTTAAGTGGCGATAAATTTAAAAATAGTAATATATCATACTCAACTGAGATCTCACTAATTGATAATAACTATCTTGCCGATATAATATTTCTTAACATTAAGCCTCAACAATCACGCGATATTTTATTAAAGATATCTCAATTGGACATATATGATGAAAATACAATTTTTATCTCAATTATTGCAGGTAAAAAGATTGGATTTTTTACAGATATTTTAGGTGATCACATAAAATTTGTTAGAACAATGCCAAATCTAGCAATTCAATATTGTCATGCTGTAATGCCATATAAATTAAGTAGTAATTTTAAAAATGACGATAAAAAATTAATAATAAGTTTATTCGAAGATTTTGGTAAAATTTTTGAGATAACAAATGAAGAATTATTTAATATCATTACAGCAATTTTTGGAAGTGGTCCAGGATATATATTTCTTTTACAAGAGATATTAAAAAATATTGCAATTAATAATGGTGTAGATGACAAAATTGCTGGCAATCTAGTTGAAGAGTTATTTTTGGGCAGTTCTCTAATGGCAAAAAATAGCGATAAAAGCTTTTCGCAATTATTAAGTGACGTATCAAGTAACAAAGGTGTTACCCAAGTTTTAATTGAAAATTTAACTAAATCTAATTCACTTCATGAAATTTTCGAAAATGCTATCGCAAAAGCAGCATCAAGGTCAAAAGAGCTTGGCTCATAGTAAGTTTGTTAAAGTAGCTTTTATTTTTATTTTTTCTAGATTTTATGCCTTAATTTCTAGTCCACAATTTTATAGCGAGATTAATAATTATTATAATTATTATGTTAAGGCTAGTAAGCTAATTGAGTTGCCTTACATTGATTTTTCTTTTTCTTATTCATTAATTTCTGCAATTATTATATTATTACCTGAAATATTGGGTTTTAATTTATTTTCATTAAAGATATTTCAGATCTATTTTGCGTCATTAATGATGTTGATAGATATTATTATAATTTTATTATTAATAAAATTTGCCACAAAAAGGTTAAAATTTACTCAAGATCAAATAAATAATTTGGTGCTTTATTATTCAATTTTAGGCGCTGCTTTCTTTTTTATGATATATCATAATTTAGCGCTAATGATGTCGCTAATAATATTGATGCTAATTGTAATAATGACTGATAAATATGATCTAACTAGGTCGAAAATATCACTGATTATATTATCTTTGGTGGCTAAAATTAATGTAATTTTATTTATTCCTTTAATAGCTCTAAAGCAATCATTAAGAAGAGAAAGCAATAGAGAGGTAATAATTTCCTTTGTTACTATTTTAACCTCTTTTTTTACTGCAATATTAATATTGCTTTGCATTATAGATATTTTAATAAATGATAAATATTTAAGTAATATATTTTATGAAAATAATTATCTAAACATAGAATCAATATATAGTAGTATATTATATATATTAGGTGGTTATAATTTAGTTGATATTGAATTTAATTATGACAAAGGCAGATACTATCTAATTACAAGTCATTTTGTTGGATTTTTTCTTACTTTATTTTGCTCAATGGTCTTGTTAAAATATTATATATTTTTATCATATTTTATAATTAAATCTAGAAATGTTTTTTTTAAGAAAAAAAATTATAACAAGCTAATATTAGAAATATTACTGGTAACAATAATGGTTACTATAATTTCTTTAAAAGGGTTTAGTTCTCAATATCTTATTTGGATTATTCCAATTATTTCATTAAAATTTAGCTATAGTAATGATTTTGCGCAAAAATTAATTATTATTACCATATTTATTTTATCATCCTATATAAATTTATTTGGTTTTTTTAATATCTTAACTTTAAAAAATCTTGATATTGCTATTTTAGCATTAAGAAATTTATTATTGTTAATAATAACAATTAATATGATTATATCACTTTATAAAAAGTTAAATTATGGCAATTGAGGTAGAAATTTATAGTGATGGAGCATGCCTTGGAAACCCAGGTCCAGGAGGTTGGGGGGCGATATTAATGGCAGGGAATAAAAAAAAAGAAATATCTGGCGCTATAAAGGACACAACAAATAATAGAATGGAATTAGTTGCTGCGATTGAAGCTTTAAAAAACTTAAAAAAACCCGCTACAATAAAATTATTTACAGATAGTAAATATGTTATTAATGGCATTACTAGATGGATATTTGGCTGGAAAAAAACTCAATGGAGAAATAGTAATCGAAAATTGGTTAAAAATTCAGATTTATGGCAAGAGCTTGATAATGAAGTGCAAAAACATAAAATAGAGTGGATTTGGGTTAAGGGTCATAGTGGCAATCATTACAATGAATTGGTCGATAATTTGGCAAGAAAGCAGGCTGAGTCTATTTCTTAGATAAGATTAAGGCAATATTCATCATACAAAAATAACTATTCTAATTTAGTCATTGATAATTTGATTCTATATTGAACTAAAAATTATTTTGCAATTTATTAACTTTTATTTAGTTATTAATATATAAAATATTGTCAATTTCATTTTTTAAAATTTCATTTTTTAGCAAATGGCAACTACTTCTCAAGACGTACCTGCAGTAAGGCATTTTAGGAATTTTGTAATTATTACATTCTTAATTGCATTTATTTTATCTCTTTGTTTTTATTTAACCGGTACTCTTGTTGTTATATCTATCGGTGGTAGCATTAGTGTAATTAAACAATATATTGATCTTTCTTTATATAAGCAATTTATTCATCTGGCAAAAACACTCTTTGCTTATTGGAAATTTTATATTGAAAATAGCTCGCAATTATCATGGTCAAGCTATAGTTATTTTGCTGCAAAATTATGGATTTTCACATTATTACCATTTGCTTTATTGGCAATGCTTTTTTGGACTTTTAGAGCTCCAATAATTGATTGGAGGCCTTTTAAAAAGCCAGAATCAGTTCACGGAGATTCTAGATGGGCCAATAGTAAAGATGTTAAAAAAATGGGTCTCAGGTCTAAAAATGGTGTGCTTCTTGGGTCATTTGAAAAGAAATTTATGGTTGCAGATGGTTATCAGCATATTTTATTATTTGCACCAACCGGTTCAGGTAAGGGTGTTGGTTTTGTTATTCCAAATTTACTTTTTTGGCGAGATTCGGTGATTGTTCACGATATTAAGCTTGAAAACTATGAGCTAACATCTGGGTGGCGCAGAAATCATCTTAAGCAAAAAGTTTATTTATGGAACCCAGCTGATCCAGATGGTATTAGCCATTGCTATAACCCTATGGATTGGATTAGTAAAAAGCCGGGGCAAATGGTTGATGATGTGCAAAAGATCTGTAATTTCTTACTTCCCGAACAGGAATTTTGGCAAAATGAGGCGCGCGCTCTTTTAACTGGTGTTATGCTCTATCTGGTTACAGCGCCTAATACCGTTAGAACATTGGGTGAGGTAGTTAGAACTTTAAGAAGTGATGATGTTGTTTATAATTTGGCTGTAGTTCTTGATACTGTTGGCAAACAAATTCATCCGGTTGCTTATATGAATATTGCCTCTTATCTACAAAAGCCAGATAAGGAGAGAGGCTCGGTTACTTCAACTGCTAACTCTTCATTAGAATTATGGGCAAACCCTCTAATTGACGCTACTACCGCCACAAGTGACTTTAATTTACATAATTTCAAAAAAACACCTCATACATGTTATGTTGGTTTGACTCCTGATAATATTTCGCGTTTAAAGCCGCTCATGAATATGTTTTATCAGCAAGCTGCAGCGTTTTTTACCGCTAGATTGCCTCAACCAGATGAAAAATTCGGAGTTTTAATGATGATGGACGAGTTTCCAACATTGGGTAAAATGGAGCAGTTTTTGGCTGGTATAGCTTATTTTCGTGGATATAGAGTTCGTTTATTCCTGATTATTCAAGATACTGAGCAGCTTAAGGGTATTTATGAAGAAAGTGGCATGAACTCATTTTTATCTAATGCCACATATAGAATTACATTTGCGGCAAATAATATGGAAACTGCTAATTTAATATCGCAATTACTTGGTAATAAAACCGTGACTCAAGTTTCATATAATAAACCAAAATATCTTGATCTTAACCCAGGCGCCAGATCTCTTCATCTATCGGAAACGCAAAGAGCTCTTTTATTGCCACAAGAAGTTATAACGCTTCCTCGTGAAGAGCAAATTATGTTGATTGAATCTCAGCCACCAATTAAATGTAAAAAAATATTTTATTTTAAAGATCGATTCTTCAAAAAACGCTTATTAAAGCAAATTAATATTCCAAAGCAAAAACCATATAATCCGAATGATAGAGCTAAACAACAGCAAGAAAATGCTGATCCAAATCAGGCTTCTAATCAGGCAAATGATGTTACTAATTCTTCAAATCAAAATCAGCAATCAAATAATGATCAGCAGGAAAATATCGAATATAATAATCAATCTGCAAATCAAGGCGATATTAATCAAGATATAATTGATAATAATCAATTTGAAGAACAAAATAATAGCTCTAATAATTAAAATGATAAAAGCTGCAGTTATTGGAGATCCTATTTCTCATTCATTATCTCCCAAAATTCATCAATATTTTTTAAAGTTACATAATATCAAGGGCTCATATGAGGCAATAAAAGTTACTAATTATAATTTAGAGCAAGATATTGCCAGGCTTATTAATCTTGATTATAAAGGGTTTAATGTTACATTGCCACATAAGGAATCTGTAACAAATTTATGTCATCATTTAAGTAATAGCGCTAAATTAATTGGTGCTGTAAATACAATTTTAATAACTAAAGATAAAAAAATATTTGGTCATAATTCTGATGCTCAAGGCTTTATTGATAATATAAAATATCACTTTAACAGTTTTTCTTTTAAAGGTAAAAATGCTTTTATCATTGGTGCAGGAGGTGCTGCAAGAGCTGTAATATATGGTCTTATAAAAGAGGGTTGTAAAATTTATTTAACAAATAGAAATGAAATTAGAGCTCAAAAATTAATTAATGATTTTAATAGCAATATTACTTTATGCAGTAAATCAGATTTTGAAAAAAACCTTAATAAAAGCGATATATTAGTAAATGCATCATCTTTGGGTATGGACAATATGCCTGAATTGCAAATAAATTTAAATAATCTTAATAAAAATTCATTAGTAACAGATATAGTATATAAACCTCTAATGACTAATCTTCTTATAAATGCCAAAAATAATGGCAATAATATCGTTACTGGAATAGGAATGTTGCTATTTCAAGCACTAATTGGGTTTGAAATGTGGTATGATAAAAAAATTACTATTAATAAAAATAGCTATGAGCTAATTATTAATGAATTAATTTAAAGCTCTTTTTCTTGATTTTTTGGTGTTAATAAAGGTTTACACTGTCTTGTCTTAATTATGACATTAGATAATTTTTCTAGATATCTTGTATCATATTTTTGATTTTCAACTGTATCACGTTTATGATTTTCAACAATTCTTTTTATTCTTTCGCAAGAAGCATCATCCCTAATGCCATGTTGTTCAAAATCTTCTAAAACCTTTTGGTTACATTTAAATACTTCTGGATATTTCGAGGGATTTTCAGCATAAACCATTACATCTTTCCAATGATTATTATAATCTACAGCTGCTCCAGACTCAACTAGATATTGATATATATCTGCTCTATCGTACCGAATAGCTGTTCTAACAAGACCAGTATCATTAATATCTGCACCATATTCTATAAGTAAATCTATAAATTTTTTCGCAAGTTCATCATCTTTTATCTCTGTAATGACTCGAGCAATGGGTGGTTGCTGCTCCAAATTAGCTTCTGGAGATGCGCCCATTCTTAGCAGTAATTCAGCAGTATCTATATCACCCATATTTATGGCAAGTGCAAGAGCGTTGGGATTAGACTTTGTGCCACGGTCAGGTAAATTAACGAATGGGACTTGAGAATCTATAGCTGTTCTATTAAAATCCCAAAATCCTATTTTTCGAAGATGAGCTATGGCGCCAAGTGTTGTTTTATCGCTATTACGAATTGCATCATGTAATATTCTTGTTTGCCTGTTTAGAGGATAAGGACCTATTTGCATTTGACTAAACAATATAGCAGAGTAAAGAAATATTAACTTAGCTAATAAAAACTTAGATGCGCTTGGATGTTGCATAAGTTGTTGAAAAGTTTCAGACATTAATTCAGAAAGGCTCTGATCTGGCTGTTCATTTTCTTGTCCAGTATCGCTATTTGTGTTTGGAGGGTTTGTGTTCATAATATAAAATTTAAAATTAGTAACATATTTATTGTAGCATTTTTTTAATTCTATGCAAGAAAAAAGTTATAAATTATTGGGGTCAGAACTCAATTTTAATCAAAATAGCTATGAGATAATTATTAATGAATTAATTTAAATAATTTTTTAGCGTTTAGGGTCTTAATCTTTCAGAGTATGCATCGCGATATAAGTTTTGACCAATATCATTATGAGGTAAAATATTTTGTCGATAATTATTATGTGTTGAATTTAGATGGTTAATATTTCCAATATTGCCATCAGTAATATTTGAGCCTGAATTGTAATTATTATTAGTTGGGAGATTTGCAATATTATTATAAGGATTGTAATAGCTATTATGATGATGCTGATATTGTGCGTTATTAGGTCTATTATAGCTGTTATTAATTATATTTCTTTGTCTTGGTTGAGTATATGGGCTATTATAGCTATTTGGAATTTGAGACCCTATGGGCATTGGTCCATTATTAGGGAGTAAGTTTGAATTATTGGCATTATTTTGTGGAATTGTAATTAAAAAATCTTTTTGTTTAAAATCTTTGCAATATGAAGACATAAATGAAAAATATGGTAAAATCATAATTGATCCCATTGCATCTAAAATACATCTAGCGCCATCTGAACCCTTTCTTACAGATTGCCAAGTTGAAACTCTGAAACTAGTTGAGCCATAATTTGGCAATTGTAAATTTATATTATGATTTTTTGGAATAATTTTGATGATTTGCGGAGTGGGTCCGTAATTTTTATTATCAATTATAATATTTGCTCCAGGAGGATTGCTTGATATAGATAAATCAACTACTTTTTTATTAAATAAAAAAGCACAAGAAGAGAGTGATAAAGCAATTAAGGTAATTATTGAAGTTTTTATAATTTTTTTCATATTTTGTTATTTTTTCCATCTGTCATGAACCCAAAACCATTGAGCAGGATTTTCTGATATCCATTTTTCTAGGGTCTTATTTATTATAGCACTAAATTTGATTATATTAAAGTCTTTTTTTTCTTCTGCTAGATTTTTATAATAAAGTGGTTTATTAACGGTAATATCAAATTTAGAATTTTTCTTTCTGATTACGCTTGCCATTGTAATTGGCACATCATATTTCATGGCAATTTTTGCGATAAAAGTCGAGGTATTGGCGTAATCGTGAAAGAATTTAATAGGTTGTCCCTGAGTAATTTTTTGATCTGCAAGAATTATAACATATTCATTATTTTTAATAGCCTGAATAATCTGCTTATTGCCCTTATTACTCTTGGCAATAAGTTTTACACCATATTTTTGTCGTAAGTTTGATGTTAAATGTTCAATATATGGATTATTTAGGGGTCGGTATAAGATGTTAATTTTAATTCCCCTGGCCATCAATGCCTTTGGCCCCACTTCCCAATTGCCAATATGTCCGCTAACTATAATGCCACCATTTTTACTTTTTTTTAATAGTTCAATATTATTTTTGGAATTATTATCAATATTAGTAATGGCTGATATTTGTTCTAAATTATATTGACAGATATGATAATATTCGCCTATAATTCTTCCAAGATTTAACCACATTTCATTGATAATATTTCTTCTTTTAAGTTCCGATAATCCTGGCAATGCATTTCTAATATTATTGATTGCTAATTGATCAACTTTAAGATGTTTGCCAATAGCTAAGGAAATTTTGGCTGAAATAAAAGAAGATAATCTAATACCAATAATTCTAAAAATTAGAATCATGATGATCGAAATAATATATTCTAGAATGTATCTTATTTTCTTAGTCACTTATTTTTGATTTAATAAATTGTTTTACTTTATTTTTATTGCTAAAAATTATATCAATATCAAGAAAATCAATTTGTTTTTTATATTTATCGTCAAATTTAACCCAATCCTTCTTAGTTGTTATTACCGGCATTTTATGCTTTTGTGATAAATGAATTATTTTATCAAGATCTTTTGCGCAATATTTATAGTGATCACTAAATTCAATTTGTTGATATAAATTTATATTATTTTCCTTAAGTAAGGAAAAAAATTTTTGAGGATATGCAATTCCACAAAATGCAATATATTGTTTTCCTTGAAATTTTTTAACATTTTTTATTTTTATTGAGGCGTTAATGATTTTTTCATCTGGGATAATTTTTTTTAATTTGAGGCCCATTTTTCCAATAACAATAATAAGATCTGCTTGTTTTAATCCTGATTTAACAGATTGGCGTAAGGGGCCGGCTGGAAATAATAATTTATTGCCAAAGCCAAATTTAGCATCTATGATTAATATGTTTAAGTCTTTCTTTACAGAGTTATTTTGATAACCATCATCCAATATTATGGCATCAAAATTACTATTATCTGATAATTGCCTTATGGCTTTAAGACGATTTTTGCAAATATATGTAGGAGCTTGTTCCTTTAGCAATAATGGTTCATCTCCAGTTATTTTAGGACTATAGCTGCCTTTGCTATCTAATAGCAATAATTTTTTATTAGTACCCCTATAACCTCTGCTCAAAAAAACATAATTAATATCAAGCTCTTCTAATATTTTTCCAAAAGCAATTGCGCTAGGCGTTTTACCAGATCCTCCAAGATTTATATTGCCAATGCATATTACAAATTTTTTTGATGAATAATTTTTACTAAATAATTTATCAAATGTGAAGAAAATCCAATATATAAAGCTAATTGGTGTTAATAATAATGATTTTATATTTTTTTTAAGCCAAAATTCAGGTGTTTTGATCATGATATTTTTAAAAATAAGTTATTAATTTCTACCTTATGTTGCGAAATTAGTTGAGAAATATTAACAGAATTTTTTCTTATAATTGATATTAAGCTAATAAAGTCTGTGAATCCAGTGCCACAAAATTCATGATATTTTTCAATATCAATAATTTCTAAATAGCTAATAATAATTATAAATCTAAAAAATAATAATGAGAAATTATTTTTAAAAAATATCCAGTCTAGGCTATTATTGGTAATATTAAATTTTTCACAAAGCGATAAAGACTTATTGATAATTTTACTGTAATTACTATTTTCGATAATATATAAGTTTTGTTCAAGATTTTCAAAAAATTTATAGTAATAATGTTCAATATTATTGTTATTAAAGGTAAATATATCTTGCCAATTACTATGCTCAGAATCTTTGAGACGAAAAATTTTCTCATAAGTTGGATCAATTTCTTGAGGAGATAATTCATGTAGCATAAATGAAATAAATTGAGGCAAATGAGATATTAAGGCGTATATTTTATCATGATTTTTACTATCCAAAAAAATTGGATGAAGATCAATATTTTTAAAAAAATTCATTAATTCATCATGCTTTTGGCAAATAATTATTTTCTTATTAGTAAATATATCGTAATTTGAATTTTTATAACCGTAATTATGTGATCCAGCAATTGGATGGCAGCCAACAAAATTACTAGGAATATTATCGAAATTGAAATTTTTCACAGATCCAAAATCAATAATTAAGGGCTTACAATTAATGAGATTGATTTGGTTAAATATTTCATGATATTGAGAAAGTGGTGTGGCAATTATTATAAGATCAATTTTGTGCATTTTATTGTTAAAATCAAAAATTTTATCAATAATTTTTTCATTTAAGGCTTCTTTTAGAGATTTAATATTGTTATCATAAGCTAAAATTTCAATTTGAGCTGATTTCTTTTTTAAATGTTTAGCAAATGATCCGCCAATAAGGCCAAGCCCAATAATTAATATATTTTTAAATTGCATAATGAATAAAATGATTAATTTAAATAAGTTAAATTAATATTAAAAAAATAAAACTTTTATCATTGATAATTTTATTATAAATTCTAATTTTTAAAAGATTACTAAATTTATTTAAATATTTTTATGAAAAAATTAATTTTAATTATTTCAATATTATTTATATCATCATGCTCTCATAAAATGATTGAAGTAAAAAGCCCATGTGTTTCCACGCAAGATGGTCCATGTGGCCCTAAAACCCCAATAAATAGCTGGTGGATCAATAATTCAAAAGCTTAGAATATTTTTATGGCTGAATATTTTAAAATATTAGGAAATTTCTATCGCCCAAAAAATAGTCAATCACAATCAAGTGAGTCTGTTGCTAGTAATAATACAGATTCAAGCAAAGCTTCATCTGAAAATAGTCATAATAAGGAGATATCATCAAATAAAGAATTAAATAAATCACCTAGCTATAGTGGCAATGACGATAATAAATTTTCTGATCAAAATTTGTCAGATAATTCTTCTTCAAGTAACTCAGACAAAAATAATGGAGATAATGCTAAAAATGGCCAAGAAAACATAAATTATAATAATTCTCAAAAAGATAATAATTCTTCAAATAATGATCTATCTGATAAGTCTGGAAATGTTTCAGACGAAGCTACAGAAAAAAAGTCATTTGCCCAAAGATATCAAAAGAAGCCAACATTTACATCTTCTAATCTTGAATTAGAATCTGACAAAGATAGTCGTTTTGATATTCAGTCAAAATCAGCTAATCCACCAAAAAAAGTTGATCCACAAAAGAAAATGCTAGCCAGCCAAATTTACCTTGTTAAAGGAGTTGATCGTGGCAGAAATGCTTGGTATTACGTTTTGGTTGATCGTTTAAAAGTTAAGCTTTTTTTAAAGGCCCTCAATGATGATATAATTCATTTAGAAAATTATGGCAAAATATTATATTCTGCATATGGTGATGAACCGCCTAAAGAAATTACTGACGCTTTGAAAGATGAATATGGAATTGATGGTTAATGTTTAAAAAGAAATATAAAAAAATAATTATGAAAAGCTCTAAAATTTTTGTGACTGTGGTGATTGCTACTTTTATTGGGTTTGTTTCAGCAATGTCTTTGTCGCAAATTAAAATTAAGAAACTGGAAGTTAATGATGATATTACCTTATTAGAAGATAAAAATGATAAGAATAATATATATTATAAAAATGGTAAATTTCTATCGGAAATTCTCTATCGCATTAAAAATGACTATGTCGATGAAAAAACCGATAAAGATCTTCATCAGGCTGCAGCAAAAGGTCTGCTAAGCTCTCTAGATCCGCATTCTGGATATTTAAATTATGAAGATCTTAAAGAAATGCAAACTCAAACCAAGGGTGAATTTGGGGGTTTGGGAATTGAAATTACAACTGAAATGCAAGCAGTAAAAATTATTGCAGCAATTGACGATACGCCAGCGCAAAGAGCCGGTCTTAAATCTGGAGATTTTATTATAAAAGTAGATGGTGAAAATATTGTTGGTTTATCTATTTCCGAATCTGTAAAAAAATTAAGAGGAAAGCCGGGTAGTAAAGTTAAAGTTACTTTACTGAGAAAAGATGAGAAGCAGCCATTAATCAAAGAAATAACAAGAGAGATCATAAAAGTTAAAGCTGTAAAGTCCAAGATATTTAATGATGTTATGTATCTTAAAATTAACACTTTTTCACAGCAAGCTTCCAAAGGTTTATTTGATGAGATAAATCGCATGAAAAAAGAAATAGCAAAAAAAAATAGTCGCGCTAGGGGGTTGGTTCTTGATTTACGCAATAATCCTGGTGGCCTTCTTACCGAGGCTGTTAAGGTTAGTGATGCATTTTTGGATGATGGCAAGCTAATTGTTTCAATTAAGGGTAGAAATAAAGACTCAAAACAAGAATATATTGACAAAACAAAGCAGCAATTAATCAAAGATTTGCCCATTGCTATAATAATAAATGAAGGATCAGCTTCTGCTTCTGAAATTGTTGCCGGAGCTTTAAAAGATCATAAAAGAGCGGTTATTATGGGATCTAAATCATTTGGCAAAGGTTCTGTTCAAACAATTATGCCATTAAAAGATGGTGCACTTGGCGCATTAAGATTAACAACATCTCTTTATTACACTCCAAATGGCACATCAATTCAAGCTAAAGGGATTGAGCCTGACATCGAAGTTAAAACTGCCAAGTTAGAATTGCTGGATAGCAAATCTGTATCTTCTGGCGAAGCTGAGCTTAGAGGACATATTGAGAATAAAATTCAACAAGCTTTAAAAAGTTCTGAAAATAATAAATTAACTGATGAAAATATTAAAATTTATAATGAAGATTATCAGCTTGCTAGGGCAGTTGACTTAATTAGAGGTTTAAGTGTATTTAATGATATTTCAAGCAAAGATAGTAAAAAATAATATATTGCTTAAATTAATAACAGTAACATTAATTTTTCTTATATTATTTCCTTTTAAATCCTTCAGCAAAACTGATTTTATAATTGCTAGAGTTAATAATATTGCTTTGACTAAGACTGATCTTGATTATCGTTTGCAATTTTTTCTTAAGAGCTCAAATTACAAAATCAAAACCAGAAAAGAATATAAGTCATTATCTAAATTTATGTTAGATAAAATGATTGAAGAAGAGCTTATTAAAAATGATGCTAAAAAAAATAATATTAATGTTGATGATAAGGAAATTGAGCAAGCTATTAATTTCATTAATTTAAAAAATAAAAAAAATATTAATCAATATTATAAAATTATAAAATCTAATTATAATCATTATAATTCACTTAAGAGTCAAATTGCTGCAGAATTACTCTGGACCAAAATTGTACAAAATCAAATTCAGCCATTAATTAATATATATCAGCATGAAATAGAAGAAATACTAGCAAGGAAGAATCTTATCAAAAAACAAAAGCAGTTTAAATTTGACGAAATTATCTTAAAAATAGGGGATGACGTTAATCTTATTGCTCAAAAATTATATAATGAATTAATTAATGGTGCTAATTTTAATGATCTTGCGCGAAATTTTTCTTATAATTTCAGTGATAATAAGAATATTAATTGGCTCAGTGAAAATCAGTTAAATAATAAAATAATCAATAACATTAAACACCTTAATAAAAATCAATATAGTAAACCGATAAAGCTGGGTAATTTTGTTAGAATTTTTAGAATTATTGATGTTAGGCAGGTTGATAAAGTTGAGCAGGAAGATGTTGCTCAAATTAAACAATATATTTTAAATGAAAAATTAGCTATTAAGACCAAATCCTATATGTTAAACCTTAAAAAAAATGCTTATATAGAAATTACAAAAGAATTTAATGATCATTTTTTTTCTCACAATTAAAGTGTCATAAAATTATATTGCAGCAAGTGAGTATTTAAGATAAATATTGCTAGAAGATATTGGTGTTAAGGTTAATAATAACCTGATTAATCAAGATTTTTAACAATATTTTCTACAACTTTTTTGGCATCACCAAATATCATCATGGTATTGTCGCTATAGAATAATTCATTGTCAACTCCAGCATAGCCAGAGGCCATGGATCTTTTAACAAAAAATACAGTCTTTGCATTAACAACATCAAGAATTGGCATGCCATATATTGGACTTGTTTTGTCGGTTTTGGCAGCGGGGTTTGTTACATCATTTGCCCCAATAACAAATGCAACATCAGCTGTGTTAAATTCGCTGTTAATATCTTCAAGTTCAAATACTTTTTCATAGTCAATATTGGCCTCGGCAAGAAGAACATTCATATGTCCTGGCATTCTTCCAGCAACTGGATGAATTGCAAATTTCACATCAACTCCAGATTCTTCAAGTAGAGATGTCATTTCTGCTAAAACATGCTGTGCACCAGCAACCGCCATGCCATATCCCGGAACTATTATTACAGATGATGAAGATTTTATCAAAAAGGCAGCATCTTCAGATGATCCTTGTTTTACTGATCTATTTTCATTATTATTGTTTGAGCTATTTTGAGTATCTTGCGATAATCCAGAAAAAATAACATTAATTATGGAGCGATTCATAGCCTTGCACATAATATAGCTTAAAATAGCGCCAGAAGCTCCAACTAATGCTCCGGTAATGATTAGCAAGCTATTATTTAAAGTGAATCCAATACCACTTGCTGCCCAACCAGAATAGGAATTTAGCATTGAGACCACAACAGGCATATCTGCGCCACCAACAGGAGCAATTAATATAAAGCCAACCAAAAATGCAATAATAGTCAAGGCAATAAATAACGTTTTAGAGCCAGACATAACAAATAAAATTGTAATAATAGCCAAGGTAATAAATATTATTTTAGCAGCTAATTTTGGGTTCTTAAAGAATGAAAAAGTTGACTTCATATTGCCATTTAATTTTAGGAAGGCAACAATAGAGCCGGTAAAAGTAATGGCGCCAATTACAACACCAATTCCCATTTCAATGAGGCTGGATTTTTTAATTTTATTATCAATTACAAGATTAAATATTTCAGGATTATATAAAGCACCTGCTGCAATTAATACCGCAGCCAGACCAACAAGAGAGTGAAACCCGGCAACTAATTGAGGCATTGCAGTCATTTTTACTTGTTTGGCAATTATATAGCCAATGCCACCACCAATAGCAATTGCCAAAATAATCATAAAATAATTTGACATATTAGGTAAGGATAGGGTGGTTATAATTGCCAAACCCATGCCAATAATGCCAAAATAATTACCCCGACGTGAAGTTTTGGGAGATGATAATCCATATAAAGACAAGATAAATAAAACTGAGCTAGCTAAATATGACAGTGCAATATAAGAAGACATTTAAGAAAAATTTTAAATAAAAAAATTATCTTAATATATTTTTTTTACATTTCAACAATTAACAATTTTCTGCTATATGTTGATTATTAATATAGTTGATTATTAATATAATTTTAAACAATCATGGATATGGATAATTCCTGATATATCATTATTGTGATTTAGAACAAAAATACTTGTTATTGATTTGTCGTTCATTATTCCTAGAGCTTCGGCTGCAAGAGATGATTCTTGTACTGTTATTGGGTTTTTGGTCATGATATTTTTAACAGATTGACTAATAATATTATGGTCTATATGTCTTCTAATATCACCATCTGTAATAATGCCAATTAGTTTTTTATTATCATCAATAATGCCGGTACATCCTAGGCATTTTTTGGTCATTTCTATTAGCGCTTCGCTAAATTTTGCATCTTGATTTATTAATGGTAATTGAGATTTTTTGCGCATAATATCTTTAACTTTCAAGAAGTTGGATCCCAATTTGCCACCAGGATGAAATATGCCAAATTGCTCCTTGCTGAAATTATTATTGTCAATTAAGCTGCATGCAATGGCATCTCCTAAAGCAAGCATCATAGTAGTTGAGGTAGTTGGAGCATTTACTAAATTTGCTTCAGCAATTGCTGGTAAAATTAATGCTACATCACTTGCAGCAGTAAGTTCAGATTCTTTTCTTCTGATAATACCTATAATTGGAACTGAAAATCTTTTGCAGTAATATATTATATCTTTTAGCTCTTTGGTTTCTCCGGAATTTGAAAGTAATATTACAATGTCATTTTTAGTAATCATGCCAAGATCTCCGTGACTAGCTTCTCCGGGGTGGATAAAGAAAGCAGGAGTTCCGGTAGAAGACAAGGTGGCAGCAATTTTACTAGCAATATGACCTGATTTTCCCATGCCACTAATAATTATTTTGCCTTGGCAATTTATTATTAAGTTAATGGCATTAATATAATCATCGCCAAAGAAATCGAGCAATGATTTAAGGCCAGTAATTTCAGTTTCAATGCATTTTTTAGCAGATTGAATAAAATTATTTTGATCTTGCATAACTATATTTTTTAGTTAAATTAAATAATAAATAAAGTAACAGATAAAAAATATAAATCAATGATAAGCAATTACTCTCTTTCAAATGAGCAAATACTTAGCGAGTTTATCCAAGTTAAAGCCATTTTAAAAGGGCATTTCATTTTATCCTCTGGGCTTCATTCAGATACATATATTCAATGTGCAAGAGTATTAATGAACCCAAAATCAGCTGAAAAGCTATATCAAGCATTAGCTGCAAAAATTATCAATAAATTAGGTAATAATAAACCAGATATTGTTGTTTCGCCAGCAATGGGTGGTGTGATTATTGGCTATGAAATTGCCAGGCAACTTGGAGTTGAGGCTATTTTTTGTGAAAGAGTGGATTCAAAATTTCAATTAAGAAGGGGTTTTGAATTAAAAGAAAGTCAAAAAGTTTTAATAGTAGAAGATGTCTTAACAACGGGTAAATCATCTTTAGAAACATTTGAATTAGTCAATCAATATGGTTGCAATATTATTGCTGAAGCATGTCTTATTGATCGCAGTAATGATAATAATATTTCAAAAAAACTCGGTGTTGAGTTAATTTCCTTGATTGAAATTAAAGTTGAAACTTTTAACAAAGATAATATACCAGATCATTTAAAGAAAATCGACCCCATTAAGCCCGGAAGCAGGTTTATTAGTAAATAACTTTAAAATATAATTTGTAAAATAATTTAGATAATATCATGCAAACAATATTAATTTCAACGCAAGCAATAATGCAGAATCAACAAGATGGTGAAGTGATTTGTAATAAATCTCAGGCTCAAATTGTTAGATCTATGCTTGATAATGACAGTGATAAAAGAATATTAATGCTGCAATATGAAAATGAAGATAAAAAAAGATCTTCTGAAGATGATATAAAACTTGATGAAAAAGGCGGAATTGTTGCAGCTAGAGATTTGAAAATAAGAGAAGTAGATCCGGATCCAAAAAAAACAGATGGTGAAAATATTGTCTTTAAAAAAGAAGTTATAAAAGAATATAACAAAGATGACAAAATTGATTTTAATGCTTTAAAAATAAATATGGTCCTATCAAGATCTTGGGGTCAGGCTCTAAAAGCTGAAAAAGTTAATGCGGTAATGCAAAAAACATTCGGTTTAGAATTTGTTAATGATTTAGAAGCTGTTAAAAAATCTAATTCAAGATGTGAAACTGCTAGATGCTTTAATGAAAGCAAAGTAGCAACACCTCTTACATATATTTTTGATGATAAAACAAAGAATGAAGATAGAGAAAAATATATTAAAAAGATTAAGAAAGAGCTAAAAGATGGAGGAGGAGTAGCTTTTTACATAAAAGAAGATTATGGTATATATGGAAATGCTGTTACAAGAGTTAATTCAATTGATGAATTAAGCAAAAATTTAGATAGATTAAATGAGGATAACACATCATTTACTATTCAAAAAGAATTAAGAAATTATGTACCACTCAGATGTAGCATTGCCAATGGAAAAATAACCGGAATTTTTAAGGGTAAGCCTAACCAGTTTATGCCTAACCCAGTTTTAAAAGAAAATGTTGTTGATGGACCTGAAAATTTAGAGGAATTTAAAGCAAAGCACAAAAATTTTGAAGAGTTTGAAAAAGCTATAATTGCAGCAGCTAATTCATTATATGATGAAGGAGAAGAAGATAAAAATTTTTTAGGTGCAGTCAATTGTCTTGTAAAGGTTGATGAAAACGGAAATATAATTTCAGATGAGCTTGAGCCTATTGCTCTTGAAGTTAATGATTCTTCAGCTACTTCAACTTTTGGAAAACTATTAGAAAATAATGTATCTAAAGAATGTGCAACGCATGTAGTTCAAGAAGCTATTAATAAGTCAATAGGTGATAAGCCATTACAAGATATGAGTCCAGCATCTCATAAAGCAGTTGATACTGTTGTAGGGCGGCCTGCTCAAAAATAAGCCTAATAATTATATCGCATTGCTAAGGTTGTAATATTCTTCTTATCTATAATAATATATATAGTTCTTATTTTTGGCCAAAAAATATAATAAAGTTTAGCTAATTATATCTTTGATATTAAGTGTAAATTTAACAATAAATTTTTGGGGTAAAGCTAATTTTGCTAAATATTTTATTGTAGATGAAAATGCTATAATATCAAAATTCATTTTTAAATCAGATAAAAACATTAATTTAAATTATATTTTGACCTCAAAATTACTTAAAGACTTAAAATATATAAATATATAGTTTTTATTTTAAATAGATTTTATCTCAAAATTATTTTAATTAAAAACTCAATTAAAATGTCTTTCAGTGTGATATAATATTAGCTTATAGCCTGATTTGAGTCTCGCTTAATATCTATGCAGTTTTATTATCATGATAAATTTGACTACCCAGATCTTTGAATTTTTTGCTCATTTCTTCCATTCCCTTATTGGCTTCTTCTTTTTTTTGGGCGTAATCTCTAACATCTTGTGAAATTTTCATTGAACAAAATTTAGGGCCGCACATTGAGCAAAAATGAGCAGTTTTTGCACCTTTGGCAGGTAGAGTTTCGTCATGGAATGATCTGGCCATTTCTGGGTCAAGAGAGAGGTTAAATTGATCTTCCCAGCGAAATTCAAATCTTGCCTTGGATAATTCGTCATCCCAAGCTCTAGCAGCGGCATTTCCCTTGGCAAGATCGGCAGCATGAGCTGCAATTTTATATGTGATAACACCAGCTCTAACATCTTCTTTATTTGGTAATCCAAGATGTTCTTTAGGGGTTACATAGCATAGCATTGCAGTTCCAAACCAACCAATCATAGCAGCACCAATAGCTGATGTAATGTGATCATAGGCTGGAGCAATATCTGTAGTTAAAGGCCCTAAAGTATAAAAAGGAGCTTCATGGCAATATTTTAATTGCATATCCATATTTTCTTTGATTTGGTGCATTGCAACATGTCCAGGACCTTCAATCATGACTTGGCAATCATATTGCCAGGCAATTTTGGTTAATTCGCCTAGAGTTTTTAACTCTAAAAATTGTGCTTCATCATTGGCATCTGCAATTGAGCCTGGTCTAAGGCC
Organism: Alphaproteobacteria bacterium; assembly: GCA_030835745.1. GTDB lineage: Bacteria > Pseudomonadota > Alphaproteobacteria > Rickettsiales > UBA1997 > UBA1997. Next base: position 1,849 of record JAUROA010000047.1, on the reverse strand, counting down.
GTCTCCAAGAGAAAAGCACACATCATATTTATTCATAATTTCACAAATTTCAGCAAAATTCTCATATAAAAAGCTTTCCTTATGGTGGGCTAAGCACCATTTTGCCATAATTGAGCCACCTCTAGATACGATTCCAGTAACTCTTTTGGCGGTAGTATGGATAAATGGCAATCTAACCCCAGCATGAATAGTAAAATAATCAACACCTTGCTCGCATTGTTCAATTAATGTGTCGCGAAATATTTCCCATGTTAAATCTTCTGCAACTCCACCAACCTTTTCTAATGCTTGATATAATGGAACTGTGCCAACTGGTACAGGGCAATTTCGAATGATCCATTCTCTTATATTGTGAATATTTTTACCAGTTGAGAGATCCATCAATGTATCGGCACCAAATCTAGTGGCCCAGATCATTTTTTCAACTTCTTCTTCTACTCCTGAAAAAATTGCCGAATTACCAATATTAGCGTTAATTTTTACTAAGAAATTACGACCAATAATCATAGGTTCACTTTCAGGGTGGTTAATATTTGAAGGGATAACCGCTCTTCCAGCTGCAATTTCATCTCTGACAAATTCAGCAGTAATAAATTTTGGAATATTAGCGCCAAATGATTCGCCTTTATAATTTGAATTTTTGGCTAATTCTTCTCTAGTCATATTTTCACGAATGGCAATATATTCCATCTCTTTGGTAATAATTCCAGCCTTAGCATAAGCCATTTGAGTAGGCTTTTGACCTTCTTTGGCAATAAGGGGCTTAAAGTTAGATAAGTCAAATTCTGGAGCACTAGCAAGATTAGCAATTTTAACACCATTATCTTCTGGCTTAACTGTTCTGCCTTGATAGGTTTTAACATCATTTCTTTCTAATATCCAATTTTGTCGTAATTTGGGTAGACCTTTATTTAAATCAATTTTGTCAATAAAGTTTTTGTCACTATAAGGGCCAGAAGTGTCGTAAACAACAAAATTTTTAGTATCACTTTCTTTTGATAGTTCAATTTGCCTCATTCCAACATTAACATCGCTATATTTTGGGCTGGTAATGTGAATTTTTTGCGATGAGGGCAGGGGGCCTAATGTAAGATTATTTGCAATTTTTTGTGACATTATTATTTCTTTTTCTTAGAGTTATTATTAAACATTTCTAGCATGCGCCATGTAACTAAAAAACCACCAAATATATTGATTGAAGCAATAATTATGGCAATAAAACTCAATATTGAAACTATAGAAACCCCATTAGCACTACCAAGAGATATTATAGCGCCAACAACAATAACACCAGAAATTGCATTAGTAACAGCCATTAAGGGGGTATGAAGTGCGGGAGTAACTTTCCAAACAACAAAATAACCAACAAAGCAAGCCAAAATAAAAATTGACAGCCCAAAAATAAATGGATCAACACCATTAGTTCCAAAGCTATTTAGGTTGGCGGCATCTCTTACGAAATTTTGTAAATCAGATTTTAATGCATCTGATTGCGAGATAATATCTTGTAACTTGCTCATGATCAATAAAATTAAAATTGTAATGATTTTATTAAATCCTTAATACTTGACTTAAAAACATTTAAATCTTAAATTAATCAATGTTATTTACAAGCATCTATTTAAATTCAGTCCTTACAAATTTAATAGCTACATAATAAAATAACCACTAATCATCATTTCTTACATTGGGGCGTAGCCAAGCGGTAAGGCAGCGGGTTTTGATCCCGCGATGCGTAGGTTCGAATCCTGCCGCCCCAGCCATAATATGAGCTAAACTCAAAATATCATCAAATAAACAAAATATTTCAATCCTCGATATTAAGGCGGCAGGATTTGAACCGTAATAG
>JAUROA010000046.1 GCA_030835745.1 Alphaproteobacteria bacterium | reverse complement strand
TTATTACTAATTCAAGAATAATATATATGGACACTCCAAAAACATTATATGACAAAATTTGGCAAAATCATCTTATTGAAGATAATGAAAATTCTTCATTAATTTATATTGATAGACAATTACTTCATGAAGTTACTTCGCCTCAAGCATTTGAATCTCTTAGAATAAGCAATAGAAGGCCGAGAAATCCTTCATATAATCTTGCAGTTGCTGATCATAATGTTCCAACAACAAATGATGATAGAGGCAATAATACACTTGGTATCAAAGACAAAACATCAAAAATTCAAGTTGAAACTTTAGAAAAAAATTGCAAAGAATTTGGCATAAAATATTTTGACCTAGACAGCAAATATCAAGGCATTGTTCACATTGTTGGACCCGAACAAGGATTTACTCAACCTGGTATGACTATAGTTTGTGGCGATAGTCACACATCAACTCATGGTGCTTTTGGCGCACTAGCATTTGGCATTGGCACATCTGAAGTTGAGCATGTTCTTGCAACTCAAACCTTAATTCAAAAAAAGGCAAAAAATTTACTAGTCAATATTGAGGGTGATCTTGGAAATCATGTTAGCGCAAAGGATATCATACTTGCAATTATTGCCAAAATTGGTACAGCTGGTGCTACTGGTCATGTTATTGAATATTCAGGATCAACCATCCAAAAACTCTCAATGGAAGAAAGAATGACAATTTGTAATATGTCTATTGAAGCTGGAGCAAGAGCAGGATTAATTGCGCCAGATCAAACAACCTTTAATTATGTTAAAGATCGCCCTTTTTCACCTAAAAATGAATCATTTGAAAAAGCAGTAGAATTTTGGCAAACACTAAAGTCAGACCCTGACGCCAAATATGACAAAATTGTTAATATCAACGCCAGTGATATTGCTCCACAAGTTACATGGGGCACAAGTCCTGAAGATACTCTGCCAATTACTTCTAAAGTTCCTTCTCCTAGCGATTTTAGCGACAAATCAAAACAAGATGCTGTTATTAGATCATTAAAATATATGGGTTTAGAATCTGGAACTAATTTAGAAGATATAAAAATAGACAAGGTCTTTATTGGATCATGTACAAATGGCCGCATTGAAGATCTTAGAAATGCCGCTAAAATTGCTAAAGGTAAAAAAGTATCAAAAAATATAAAATTAGCTATGATAGTCCCTGGATCTGGGCTTGTAAAACAGCAAGCTGAAGAAGAAGGGCTAGATAAAATATTTATAGAAGCCGGCTTTGAGTGGAGACAGCCTGGATGCTCAATGTGCTTAGCAATGAATGCAGACAAGCTTAATGATGGCGAAAGATGTGCCTCAACTTCTAATCGCAATTTTGAAGGAAGACAAGGTCGAGGCGGTAGAACTCATCTTATGAGCCCTGAAATGGCAGCTGCAGCAGCTATTACTGGTCATTTATGTGACATTAGAAATTTTTAAAATATGCTTAAAGTAAAATCACTAGCCAAGAAACTTAAAAAATCTCCAAAAGTTGCTTGCGTAACATTATCTGGAGTTATTGGCAAGGATTCAAAATTATCATCTGCTATTAATTATGATAATTGCTACCCCTTATTAGAAAAAGCATTTAAAACAGATAATATTAAAGCTGTTGCAATTATAATTAACTCTCCTGGCGGCTCACCTGTTCAATCTGAACTTATTTATAACGCAGTAAGAAGCCTTGCAAAAAAACATAAAAAACCAGTATATAGCTTTGCTCATGATGTTGCTGCATCTGGTGGCTATTGGCTATTACTAAGTGGCGACGAAATATATGCCCATAATTCATCTATAATAGGAAGTATAGGCGTAATTTTTTCAAGCTTTGGCTTTGTTGAACTCATAAAAAAAGCTGGAATAGATCGCAGAGTTTATACTCAAGGCAAAAATAAGGCAATTCTAGATCCTTTCTTGCCAGAAGTTAAGGAAAATATCGATATTTTAAAAGATGCACAAAAAGATATATTCGAATCTTTTAAAGATATGGTAAAAACCACCAGAAAGCAAAAATTACACAAATCAATAAAAGAATTAGGAGAAGATAAAATATTTTCAGGAGCTTTTTGGTCTGGCAAATCTGCTAAAGAGATCGGTCTTATTGATGATATATGCGATTTTAGAACAAAATTAGAAGAAAAATTTGGCCCAGACGTTAAAATTACTGCTATTACCCATAAAAAATCTTTCATCAAAAGCCTTTTTAGCGAAAAAACTGATTTTGCAGCTAATCTAATCAATAAAATTGAAGAAAGAATATCTTTTAATAAATTTGGCTTATAATTACTTTAAATATAATATGACTTTTTTTACCAATAATATCTCACAACAAGATACTGAATTAGCTAATCTTTTACAAAAAGAAACCAATAGACAAAAAAATGAAATAGAATTAATAGCCTCAGAAAATATCGTTAGCAAAGCAGTATTAGAAGCTCAAGGATCAATTTTTACCAATAAATATGCTGAAGGCTACCCTGCAAAAAGATATTATGGTGGCTGTCATTACTATGATGAATTTGAAAATCTTGCAATTAGCAGAATATGTCAACTTTTTAACTGTAAATATGCTAATGTTCAGCCACATTCAGGAGCAAATGCTAATCTTGCAGTTTATTTGTCGCTATTACAACCAAATGACACAATTCTAGGCATGAGTTTAGCAGCTGGTGGCCATTTAACCCATGGTGCTGCTAGAACATTATCGGGCATGTGGCTTAATTCAGTCCAATATGGAATTAGAACTGATAATGGCCTAATTGACTATGATCAAGTCCGAGATTTAGCAAAAAAGCATCGACCAAAATTAATTATTGCCGGTATTTCATCTTACCCAAGAATAGTTGATTGGAAGCTGTTTCGAGAAATTGCCGATGAAGTTGATGCATATTTATTAGTAGATATGGCTCATATTGCAGGACTTGTTGCTGGTGGCTGCTATCCTTCGCCAGTTCCTCATGCTCACATTGTAACTTCAACAACTCACAAAACCCTCAGAGGACCAAGAGGCGGAATAATTCTTACTAATGATGAGGAATTATCAAAAAAACTAAACTCAGCATTATTTCCTGGCCTTCAAGGCGGGCCATTAATGCATGTTATCGCTGCAAAAGCAGTTGCTTTTAAAGAAGCACTTAGCGATGAATTTACAATCTATATCAAACAAGTTGTCAATAATGCCAAAACCTTATCTGATACCTTAATTTCTCGAGGCATTAATATAACTACCAATGGCACTGATTGCCACCTTATGGTTGCTGATTTAACTCCTCTTAAAGATATTACAGGCAAAGATGCAGAAAAAGCACTTGAAAGAGCTGGCTTAACATGCAATAAAAATGCTATACCAAATGACCCAAGAAGTCCTTTCATTACATCTGGCCTTAGATTTGGTACACCAGCTGGCACAACAAGAGGTTTTAAAGAAGAAGAATTTAAAATTATTGGCAATATGATAACCGATACATTAGAGGGTTTTGTTAAAAATGGCACTGACAATAACGCAAAATTAGAACAAGAAATATTAGAAAATGTCAATAAATTATGCCAAAAATTTCCAATATATTAATTAATATTTATCTTTTTTAAAATATTAAATTTATCATTTACTAGCACATTTTTTCTTTTCCTCTTGAGCTTTTTCGAGCTACAGAACTTGCTGTTGATTTAGCAACCATATCCGGTCCTGGGATATCGCCTTCTGTTTTCAATGGAAATGTATTACCCATTATAAATCCAATGTTAAAACCTCCTCACTTCTTTTTTCTGACTCATTCAATTTTTCTTGAGCCTGTTGCAAAGAGGATAATGTTTTTCTATATAATTCTTTTAGCATATACTGATCTTTCAATAATTTATTATTTTGTTTTAACAATTCCGAATTTACTTCATTTAAATCTTTTATTTCTTCTATAAATTCCTCTACTTTTTCTTTCATTTCCACATAAAATCTACATTGCCTTTCAACAGTTAATTGCAAATCTCTATGTATTACATGCAACTCTCTATATTTTTCTGTAAACTTTTTCTCAAAACACACCATAACTTTATATTTTATACCATCATTCTCAATTTCTTCTAATCTTTTACGAATATTATCGATAATATCATATAGCTTTCCATGCTCTTGAACAAAAGGAAAAGCTTTATCGTGCCCAGAATTAAGTATTTTCATTACAATATCAATATTACGTTGTTTATTTCTATCTAAATATTTATTAAGAGCATCAAAATTTTCATTATCTAGACAATGTTCAATAAATTTACCCTCCAATTCTTCTGGAAGATTATTATTATCCGCATCCAAAATATAATCTCTTATTATTTTATCCTGGCTTAATTGAATATCGAATTTACAAATAAAATCGATAAATTCATTATTTTCATGATATTTATTAAATAACCTTTTTAGTAAATTTTCACGAAGAAAATGTTGATTATAATTAACATGGAGTACGTTAAAAACTCTTAATAAACTATTCTTATCTTTACCAAGAAAAGAATTATAACACATTCGATAAAAATAATTCTGAAGCTCTTGATCAAAAATCCAGCAATAAATATGGTGATTTAATCTCATTATATTTTGAGAAAAAAATATAAATTCACATAATCTTTCTGTTTCTTCAACAGATTGGATAAATTTATCTAATGATATTTGTTCTTTATTTTCTTCTAAATACTTTAAGAAATCTTCATTCATATATAGATAATTACTTTTAATAAAAATGATTAAATAACTATATATGATTTTTTGATAACTATTAATTTAAAAATTACTTAAAAATTTAAGATTTATTTTATTATGCAAAAATAACACAAATTAGGATTCATCCTTAGCAATAAAGCTCAATATATAATTTACATCATTATTATTTGAATTGCGCCACTCATCTTTTAATAAATTATATTCAAAGCCAGATATTTCATTGAAGTTAACTCTTTCATCCTCCATCATAGATATAATTTCATAGGGTTTTAGAAATTTTTTAAAATCATGAGTACCAATTGGCAGCCATCTTAATATATATTCAGCACCAATCTTAGCTGTTAATAAGGACTTAATGGTTCTATTTATTGTTGCAATAAATATAATTCCATCTTTTTTAACCAGCTTCTTTAATTCAGATACAAATAAATTAACATCATCAACATGCTCAATAATCTCTAACGCTAAAACAACATCAAATTTATTATGATATTTTTTCGGCAATTCTTCAATTGCAGCAGCTTTATAATCTATTTTTAAATTTGATTCTTGTGCATGAGCTTGAGCAATTTTAATATTTTTTTCACTAGCATCAATTGCTGTGACATTTGCTCCTAATTTTGCCATTGGCTCAGATACCAAACCACCTCCACAGCCAATATCTATTATATTCAAATTATTAAGACATTTTAAATTATCACTAATTATAGCAAAATGATTAATAATTTTTTTCCTAATATAATCAATACGACATGGGTTAAATTTGTGTAGCGGCTTAAATTTTCCAGCAGGATCCCACCATTCTTTAGCAATTTTTGAAAATTTTTCTATTTCACTAATATTTTTGGTATTTTTTGTCATAAAATTATATTAAATTGTAATTTATTATTTTTGACTGTTATTTCAATCTTTGAATTATCTTTAATTTCATTTTTAAGAATTTTTTGAGCTAAAATATTTTCTATATCTCTTTGAATAACTCTTTTAAGAGGTCTTGCTCCATAATTAGGATCATAGCCTTTTATTGCCAAATATTTTTTTGCACCATCATCTAGCTCTAAAGATATATTTTTATTTTTTAGCCTTTTAATAAGCCTTAATAGCTGAACATTAACAATATCAACCATTAAATCGCTTGATAATTTATTAAAAATTATCATTTCATCTAATCTATTTAGAAATTCTGGCCTGAAGTGGTTTTTAACTTGCTGCATTATCCTATTTTTTTCCATTTTAACATCATCATTTGCAAGCTCAGCAGTTTTTGAAGTTGATCCTAAATTTGACGTTAAAATAATAATAGTATTAGTAAAATTAACAATATTTCCCAGTGAGTCAGTCAATCTTCCATCATCAAGTACTTGCAATAAAATATTAAATATGTCGCTATGTGCTTTTTCTACTTCGTCAAATAATATTACTTGATATGGCCTTCTTCTAACTGCTTCAGTCAAAATACCACCCTGCTCATAGCCAACATATCCAGGAGGTGCGCCAATTAACCTAGCAACAGAATGCTTTTCCATATATTCACTCATATCAACTCTAAGTAATGCCGCATCATCATCAAAAATAAATTCTGCCAATGCTTTACTTAACTCCGTTTTACCAACTCCGGTAGGTCCTAAAAATAAAAAAGATCCTATTGGTCTATTAGGATCTTGTAATCCAGAGCGCGACCTTCTAACTGCGTTAGCAATTGCTATTAATGCCTGATCTTGACCAATAACTCTTTTTTTAAGTAATTTTTCTATATTAAGTAATTTATCTTTTTGGGTT
>JAUROA010000045.1 GCA_030835745.1 Alphaproteobacteria bacterium | reverse complement strand
TCTTATTATTTTGTGTGCAAGCTCGATGAAGAATGTTATATCCATAATTATCAAGTGCATCAACATTAATGTCTTCTTGTTGAAGTAATAGTTCTACTACTTTTGAATAACCAACTGCTGCAGCAATAAATAAAGGAGTTGCTCCTGATTTGATTGGTGTGTTTATATAAGCTTTTAACTTATCTGGTGATTGTGTTCCTATTTTATCTATAATCATCCGCACAATCTCCTCTTTACCTTCTTGGCAAGCTCGATGAAGAATGTTATATCCATATTTATCAAGTACATCAACATTAATGTCTTCTTGTTGAAGTAATAGTTCTACTACTTTTGAATAACCACCTGCTGCAGCAATAAATAAAGGAGTTTCTCCTGAATCGGTTGGTGTGTTTATATAATCTTTTAACCTATCTGGTGATTTACTTATTATTTTATCTATAATCATCTGCACAATCTTCTTATTACTTTGTGTGCAAGCTCGATGAAGAATGTTATATCCATTTTTATCAAGTACATCAACATTAATGTCTTCTTGTTGGAGTAATCGTTCTACTACTTTTGAATGACCTACTGTTGCAGCAATAAATAAACCCCATGTGAGAAATTGATTTAAATCTTCGCCCTCTGCTATGTTGCCACCTATTAGATTTTTCACTCCTTCTAAATTTCCGAGCCTAAATATATCTTTTAAAAGATCCTGTGTAATTTCCCCTTTTTCAATTTGAGTTATATATTTTAGATAATTTATTACTCTTTCTCGAGTTAGACCTGAATAATTTTGTGAGTTATTGATTATTAGATCTATTATATGTTTATATTCTTGATATTCTTCACTTACTGTTATGTTACCTTCTTTATCTTTTTCATAGCCAAAGAGTGATTTAAAATATGTAAATTGAGTAAATGCATCTATATTATCTTTACTAGATTGTGGACCCATATTTTCAATCAGCCATAATGCTGATAGGAATTGCATTTTAAAAGTATATTGACTCTTTGAACCAGTATGCAATATTCTTAGTAAATTAAGGCCTAATTTTCTTTTTTCTTCTGTAGATAATGTAGGTTCTGGTGCTTGAGCACTCTCTTGCTGATCATCTTTAAATAATTTTACAAGTTCTTTTACCTCTTCATGACTAATTGATGATGTGCTTGATGATGTGCCAAGATTTTCGAATGGATTTATTCTAAGATAACTTTTATATTTTTCTTGTTGAGTTATAGGATCATCTTCGAATTGATTACCAATTATTTCTTCTTTAGTGCTATCTATGGCTTTCTTTATTATTTCTTGAGCATTGCTTCTTGTATCTCGTACTTCTATATCATCAGTAACTTGAAGTGATTCCATGATACTATTATCTTTGTCAATTATTGCAGTAAAGATAGCTAAAGCAGCTTCTGCAGCTTCTGCATCTTTTGCATTAGGGCAATATTCTTTCACTTTTTTCATTATAGCGTTATAAGCAATGTTTTTTATTTTCCCCTCCTCTTGTTTCTTATCCATATTGCTGTCAATAGCAATAGATTGAGATATTCTTAATTCATATATCTCAGTGATTTCATCTATTAGGCCTTCTTCTAATTTCTCATAAAATTTTACACCAAACTCGTTGAAGAATTTAATTATTTGATTAGGATGTAGGTATTGAGCTGGTGAAGTAACATGGGTATCACTACTTTCTTGGCCTAATATGTGACGCAAAAATTCTAGCATATGAATTTCTAATCCTCTCTGATTTTGAGGAAGTTGATTGCGCTTAATAAATCCTTCAGTTAATCCTTTAAAGGCTTTTTCATATAAATTATCTTGTCCTCTTATTTGTTCTAACCTGATAATTTCTCCGCCAAAACATTGAGGTTCTCTATTTTCTAGATAGGAATTAACTTTAACTCCTAATTGTTCAAAATCTATATTTTCTAATTCATAATCACAAGCTAGTGACATGAGATAATCAGATAATTTTTTTAAATATTCTGGCAATTTATCCGCTGAATCAACCCCTCGCACAAGACGATTAAAAATATATTTATGCAATTTACTTTGCCCTTGCGATCCAGATCCTTGAAGAGAATTCTTAATTAATGCTAGCAACCCTTTTTCATTATCAGAATCTTTAGATAGTTTTTGCTCAAAATATTCACATATTTTATTAAAGAAATCTGATAATACATTATTTATTTGCTGGGTTTCAATTTCTTGATTAATTAATTTCTTAATAGATATGTTAATATCATCATAGGATTTTAAAAGACCTGAAAGAGTATGGTCGTCAATTTTAGCTCCTGCCTCTTCTCTTATTTTAGATAATGATTCTTCTAAGTCATCACATTTAGCTTTAGATATTATATCAAATATAGCATTATACATATTTATTATTATTTGATGAATAATTTTTATTGTATCATTTTTATTACATAAATGCAAATTAATTATTTTAATGAGGTAATTTTTGTGATTATTTTTGACTTTACTTAACAAAAGTTGGTGGCTATTCTTAGGCTAATCTTAAAAAATAAATTAATTATCACTTATAATGACAAGAAAAATTGCAGTTGTTGGCGCTACAGGTAATGTTGGTCGTGAAATTTTGAATATATTATCACAAAGAAATTTTCCAGCCAGTGAAGTTGTTGCACTAGCTTCTAAAAGCTCTTATGGCAAAAAAGTATCATATAATAATAAGGAACTTAATGTTGAAATATTAGATGATTATGATTTTAAAGATACAAAAATAGCATTATTTTCAGCAGGAGGTAGCATATCTGCAACTCATGCCCCAAGAGCTGCTAAAGCAGGATGCGTGGTAATTGATAATAGCTCGCATTTTAGAATGGATGAAGATGTGCCATTAATTGTGCCAGAGGTTAATTCGTCAGACTTAAAGGATTACACCAAAAAAAACATAATTGCCAATCCTAATTGCTCAACAATTCAAATGGTAGTTGCGCTAAAGCCTCTTCATGAAATTGCCAGAATTAAAAGAGTAGTTGTTGCTACTTATCAAGCAGTATCTGGAGCTGGCAAAGAAGCTATGGATGAATTATATAACTCTACCAAAAAAATATATCACAATGAAATTACACCTCCTCAGAAATTTAGCAAAAGAATTGCTTTTAATGTAATTCCTCAAATCGATGTCTTTATGGATGATGGCTACACCAAGGAAGAATGGAAAATGAAGGTTGAAACCAAAAAAATACTCGATAAAGACATTAATGTTGAAGTTACATGCGTTAGAGTGCCAGTATTTAACTGCCATAGCGAAGCTGTCAATATTGAATTTGAAAATGATATTACAACTGACCAGGCAAGAGAGGCCTTAGAAGAATCTGATGGAATCTTAATTATTGACAGACCTCAAGAAATGAAATTTACAACTCCAATAGAGTGCTCAACTCAAGATCCAGTATTTGTTTCAAGAATCCGCAAAGATAGCTCAGTTAAAAATGGCTTATCAATGTGGGTTGTTGCAGATAATCTAAGAAAAGGTGCCGCACTAAATGCAGTTCAGATTGCTGAATTACTAGTCAAAGACTATAATTTATAAAATATTTTACCATATTTTTGAATGTGATCAATCAAATCCTGATTATCAATTTGATCATATATAGCAATGTCAAAACTATATGGTATCATTAATTTATCTAATTCTACCTCAATCTTGCACTGATAATTGAAATTAAGGCTACAACCAATTAATGCCAAATCTATATCAGAGCCATTTTTGTGATTACCAATTGCTCTTGAGCCATATATTATTACCTGATCAATCTTTTGAAATTTAGCAAATATTTGGCGAATTTTAGTAATAACATTTTGATCAAGGCCAAAATTCATGACAAATTATTAAATTTTTCTTTTAATGATTGTAGTAATGGATAAAATTTGTTGTAAATTTGCTCAGAAATTTCATTAGTTGTGTCAATATTATAAGTATGGCTAGATTTATTTCTTGCAATCATCATCTCTAACCACCCTTGCCCATCTTCAATTATAGATAATTTAAAGCTTTCATTAATTGATGATCTAGCACCAGTAATGTTATTACTTCCTTGATATTCAAGATAATCTTTTAGCAATTTCCATCCTATTTCATAATTATATTCAAAACATTGTATCAGGCCCTGAATTTCAAATTTATTTAACTTGCCCTTATTAATAAATTCTTCTAATTGCTCAAAGGCCCTGTTAAAGCTATTTAATCTTTGCTGCCATCTATTTTGCTGACTACTATTTTGACTCATATTGCATTAATTTATATGTTATTGCGTCCTTTAACGCTTGAAATGATGCATAAACAATATTATCAGAAACCCCAATAGTGCTCCATTTATTATCATGATCATCACTAAATTCAATCAAAACTCTAGTAATTGCTTTAGTACCATCAGATGGATTGATAATTCTAACCTTATAGTCACTAAGCTTAATTTCAGAAATTGAGCTATATTGTTCAACTAATATTTTGCGCAAAGCTTGGTCAAGAGCATTAACAGGGCCAATTCCTTTAGCTTTAGCTTTGACTATCTTATTATTAATTTTGATTTTAATAGATGCTTCAGATTT
>JAUROA010000003.1 GCA_030835745.1 Alphaproteobacteria bacterium | reverse complement strand
TATTTCAATATCTACAGAAAAATCAATGAGATGTCTCAAAGATTTGATATCTCTTGCAAGCAAATTCAAAGAAAATAAAGAATCTTTAGATATATCAGAAAAAATCATTGAATGGATTATCGAGAAGAACTAATATATAATAGCTGCAGCTATTATATTTCGATTAATTGGAGCATTTCATAAATTTTGTGTAAATGATTAATTAACTGATGGATTTAATTGTGATATTAAGAGCGCAAGCTCTTAATAAATATAAATTAAATTTATCAAATAATATTAATTAAAAATTTACATAACATTATGACTAAGAATAATAAAAAATCTAATCAGTTTAGCCAAGAATTATTGGATGATTTAATGAAGGATTACGATCCTAAGAATCCACAAGCTTTAATTGGCAAGGATGGTTTACTTAATGGTTTAAAGAAGGCTTTAATTGAGAGAGCTTTATCAGCAGAGATGGATATTCATTTGGGATATAGCAAGAATAATCAAAGCAAAGGTAATAATTATTGTAATGGTTTTTCTTCTAAGAGTGTTATTACTGATGATGATAAGATAAATATTGATACTCCAAGAGATCGTAATTTTTCTTTTGAACCTCAAATTGTTCAAAAGGGTCAAAGAAGATTTTCTGGTTTTGATGATAAGGTTATATCAATATATGCTAGGGGTATGACTTTATCAGAGATAAAAGGACATTTACAAGAAATCTAGGGAGTTGATGTTTCAAGTGATTTTATCTCTAATATTACTGATTCTGTTATAGAAGAAGAGCAGGCTTGGCAAAATAGAGGATTAGATAAAGTTTATCCGGTTATCTTTTTAGATGCTATTATTGTCAAATGCAAAGAAGATAATAGAGTTATCAATCAAGCTGTATATCTTGCACTCGGCATTAATATGGAGGGTAAAAAAGAGATATTAGGATTATGGATAGGTAAAAATAAAGGAGCTAAATTCTGGCTTTCTATAGTAACTGCACTTAAAAATAGAGGTTTAGAAGATGTATTTATCTTCTGTGTAGATGGCTTAAAAGGATTACCGGAAGCTATCAATTCTATTTATCCTAAGACACTTACCCTAAAAGCCAAATTCAGCTCTGTATAGTTCATATACTCACAAACAGCCTAAAGTTTGTTCCCTACAAAGAGAAAAAATCAGTAGCTGCTGATCTTAAAAAAATCTATACTGCAATAGATGAAAAAGAAGCTCAAAAACAATTAGATAGTTTTAGAAAAAATTGGGACTCCAAATATCCAACAATAGCTGATATTTGGCAAAGAAACTGGGCTGAAATTGTGCCATTCCTAGCTTATCCTGATTATATCAAAAAAGCTATCTATACCACCAACGCCATAGAATCTATAAACTATTCTTTACGAAAAAATCATCAAAAATAGACAGCTATTTCCAAATGATCTTGCTATTAAGAAAATAATATATTTAGTTTTAAATAATATAGCCAAGAAATGGTCTATGTCAATCCATTCCTGGAAACAAGCATTAAACCAATTCGCTATAATATTCGCTGATAGATTCCCTGAAGATTTTTAATAAAAAATGGGGAATTATAAAATATCATATACACACTATTTGTGATAGCTTTATAAATTTTAAGACAAAAATAATTTACCTGAATATTGAATTATATATAAAATATTTCTATTAAATAATTTCTGCTAATTTTGACAACATTACATCACCCACTTCATCAACATCTTTTATAGTGACAAAATTATGATAAAAATTATTATTAGAATAGCCAATTTTTATTGCTGCAATATTAATTTTTGATCTTTTTTCAATATTTTTAACTGTTAATTCTAAATGATCATTTAATATATCATTTTCATTATTACTATTTGTTGCATCATCAATTGGATTGCCATCAGATATTATAAGCATTATTTTTTTTTGCTCGACTCTTTTTTCCAATCTTTTTGCAGCAAATAATATTGCTTCACCATCAATATTTTCTTTTAACAAGCCCTCTTTTAACATTAATGCTAGATTAATATTAGATCTTTTGAAACTATGCCTAAAATCTTTATATATTATGTGCCTTAACTCATTTAATCTTCCAGGATTTTTTATTTTTCCTGATTCTTCCCATTGTCTTTTTACTCTTCCACCCTTCCAATCTCCAGTAGTATATCCTATTATTTCAGTTTTAATACCAAACTCCTCAAGCAATTTGGCCAATGTCTGACATGCTAGAGCGCTTATCATAATTGGCTTTCCTCTCATTGACCCAGAATTATCTAATAATATTGTAACAGCAACATTATTGGCCTGATATAGCTTTTTATTTATTAATATATTTTTAGTTAATGGATTAATTATTAACTGAGTAAGTTTTTTTCTATTAATAATACCTTCAATTGAACCTACTTCTAAAAATTCATCTTTTTTGGCTGTAAGTTTTTTTTTAAAATTAACTATTTGCGAATTAGATATTTTACCAATATTTTTTGACTTTTCATCAAGCTGCTCCTTTAACTTAATTAATTCAGATTTTTTAACAATTTTTTGAGGTATAATAACTTGATCAAATTTTGTAGTATATATTTTATAATGTTGAACAAATTCTATACCATTATTTTTACTTTGGATAGATTTTAGAGATTGTGATGCAACAGAGATTTTTTCCTTATTATCTTTATTATTATTTTCAGCAATATTATTTAAATCATCTTTTTTTGACTCTAAAATATTGTCTGACATTTGATCCGCTATATTTTGTTTATAATTTAGAGTTTTAATATCTAAATTATGCTCATCATTATTTTTACTTTCTTCTTCTTTTATTATATTTTCTCTATTTTCCTGACTTCTTAATGAGTCATTATCTACAGAGCGCTCTTTAGAGCTTTGTAAATTAATTAATGCAATTATATCATCTACCTTCTTAAAATATAACTCTTGATTATGAATATAAAAAATTAATTCATTTATTAGATTAATGATTTTGGCAGGATAATTATTTTGCCTAAAATTAGAAATATATTCTTTTTTCTCTTTGTCAAATAAATCAGGGTAAAAACTATCTAATATAATTATTGGTAAAAGATCAATTTCACTGCAATAAAATATGTGATCCTTTATATTATTAGTTATATTATAAAAGAAGCCAAAATATAATTGCGCCCCAATCAATAAAACCCTAACCTTTTCAAAATTATTATGAATATCGGGATATGATGAATATTGAATATCATTTTGATATTTATCATGATCATGATATAATGCATAGCAACATGCCATATCTATTGACGACCTTAATTCAAACATTATATTAGTTGATTTGCTGCTATCAATATTGTCATAAAGATTTGGTAAAAAAAATTTATTATTAATTACCATAGACTGGTTCCATGAGAAATAATCACTTTGATAATATTCAGCGAAATTAAGATTTACATTATGTATCTTGGTTAGTGATGATATGATATTTTTAATTTTAGAGAGATGCTCACCATTTATAATCATAACGCAAATAATAATTTATCATTTTAAATCAATATTAAAAATAATAAGGATTTAATATCAACAATATTTTCAAATTCTGTAAAATTTGTTATGATATATTATTTTACATTATATTTATATGAAAATCCTCGTATATGTGTGTTTTATAATAAAATAATGAGTTTTTAAAAAAATAATAATATCAAAAAAATTTACTATGAAAGACGAGAATCCTTACAAAAAAATACATGGCCTCATAAGAGGTGAAATGCTAGCCATAACGTCTGCAGAGCAAGCAATTCATGAATTAATTATACATGGACCAACTAAAGGAGACATACCTGAAGAAATAAAAGCTATATTTGAAGAAAAACAAATAAATTTGTATTATTCATCAACTCCCTATAATTTAAATAAAAGAAGTCCTGCAATAGAAAATTATTTGGCATTCATTATAGCTCTTCATAAGGAATTAGAAATTAATGATTTTATCGATAAAATCCCGATATTTTTAAAAAAAACAACTCAAGCTGAACAATCATTACAAGATGATTCTTTGCCTCCACCATCTCAAATGTTTAGCGATGATAGTCATGGTTTAGAAAAGATCGATCCAGAACTCCTAAAATTTATATATAATCAGATTATTGAATCAAAGATTCACGAAAATGAGGAATTTAGTTATAGTACAAATTCTAGCATAAGTCAGCAAGAACACATTACAAAACCGCCGCAATCTAACACTGAATATGCATTATTACAAAAAAAATTATTAAGTATAATAATACTAAGTAGAAAAATTTTACAAGAAGTAATTGATGAAGCACAAGAAATTACATCTGAAGAAGAACCAAAAAATATAAGTAAAAAAGAAAAGGCAACTACACGTGAAGAAGCAAGAAAAACAATACTTGAAGATGAACAAAGAGACATGGATAAAATGGATTCATCCATTAAAGAAATTGAAGAAATTTTAAGTTTACTTAAAAAACGACTTTATAGTTTTTTAATACCAGAAAAATCAAGAAGGGATACTCAAACACAAACTGAAGAACTCATAACAACTCCTAGAAGTGATCCTGGAAATCAAGGGGGCAAATTACTTGAAGTTCAACCTGATCCTTCTTTATCAATACTAGAAAAATCAACAAGTGATGCTCAAACACAAACTGAAGGACCCACAACAACTCTTGGAAGTAAACCTAGAAAACAAGGGGGCAATTCTGCTACACCATTACGTAATTCAGTCCGTTGCTGTACCATTTCTTAAAGATTTACTATGCAAGACAAAAATTTAGAAGACGGCATTGAAAATATAATTTTAGCAGTAGTAATAGCTAACAATAGAGATGGGGTTATGGACCCGACATCAGAAAGAATATCTTGTTTTATAAATAAAAAAAATTATAAAGACTTTAGCTCAGTAATATCAAATTATTTATGTAAAGTAATATTTAATCATTGCCAAAAAAAATGTACCCAAGAAGATATTATAAACTTTCAAACAAAACTTATATCTTGTATCGAGGAAGGATCTGTAATTGACAAAAGCAATCAAAATCTTGATTAATACATAGGATTAGCAGATTTATGCATTAAACATTTTAGAGTTGCTATATCATTATCCAATATTGGAAAAGATATTGCTATTATTAACAAAAAAATGGATGCTATTACAGAAATTTTGCATCTTGATAAAAAATTAATTTTATCTTTTTTAAAAAAATTTACAGACGATCCAGATAAAACCTCTAAATATGAAATTAAGAACTACATATCAGAATATGACCTATTACATGATATTTTATGTAGTGATACAAAGAGTAGAAAATCTTCGCCATTACAACAATGCAACACCAGAACTTCACCGCCGCAACAGCATTCTACTCAATATAGCACAAGGACACGAAAAAATGATACCATTGAGCAAAAAATGAACACACAAGTCGAAAAGCAAGATAAACAAAAAGAAGATATAAAATATCTACATATATACAATTATCAAGAAACCAATGTTGTCACTGCTCGATTTCTTAATAATTTTTACAATAACCTATGAGCAGATATTATTTTATATAAATAATGTATTATTGATAATTAGCAAAATTCTTTTATCAAATTTGCAACATTAATTATATCTTTTTTCATATGATTTACGTTAATTGTAATCCTAAGCCTTGCGCTATTTTTTGCAACTGTTGGTGGTCTAATAGCGGATAATAAATAACCTTTTTCTTCAAATAATTTAGCAATATTTAAAGCTTTTAGGCTATCCTTGACTATAATTGGAATAATTGCTGATTTAGCATTATTAATATTTGTTAATGAACAAAATAAAGTTATATTTTTATATAATTTTTTTTGCAAATTATTTTGTCTAATAATTTCAAGCGCCTTAACTGACCCAGCAAGAATTGACGGCGGCAATGCTGTACTATATATCAATGATTTTGAGTAATTTCTTAAATAATCTATAATAATATTATTGGCAGCAATAAAACCACCTAAATTAGCAATGGACTTAGATAATGTGCCCATTTTGATAATATTATCTGCAATAATCTTATCATTCATATCAA
The DNA here is from genome assembly GCA_030835745.1 of Alphaproteobacteria bacterium. Classification (GTDB taxonomy): domain Bacteria; phylum Pseudomonadota; class Alphaproteobacteria; order Rickettsiales; family UBA1997; genus UBA1997. The sequence goes on along the minus strand of JAUROA010000003.1, from coordinate 1,484 downwards.
TATCATGAGCATAATCTATCAATAGCAGTGAATTATATGTGTTAGATAATTTGTGCAATTGCTTAATATCTCCTAGATCTCCATCCATAGAAAATACTGACTCTGTAATAATCAGACATTTATTATATTTATCTCTATTTTGATCTAATAATTTTTGACAATGAACAATATCATTGTGATTAAATCTTAACAATTTTGCTTGTGATAATATTGCAGCATCAATCAAGCATGAATGAATTAACTTATCTGCAATTATTATGTCATTTTTACCTACCAATGCTGGTATAACTCCAATTGCTGTAATATATCCTGATGAAAAAATTATTGAATCATCGCAATTCATATAATTTGCTATATCTTGCTCTAATATTTTATATAATGATAAATTACCACAAACAAATCTGGAAGATGCAGAACCTGCCCCATACTTGCTAATAGCATTTTTTGCAGCCCTAATAACATTTTTATTAAAAGATAGTCCCAGATAATCATTTGAACAAAATGATGTTAAAAGGCGATTATTTTTTTTAATTTTAGTTGAAGATATAAATTCAAAATTATGTAATAAGCGGTAATTGTAGCTATCCTTCTTGTTATGTATTAATTGGCTATAATAAGATAAATCAGTCAAATCAAATTACTTAAAATTAGTAATTATATGCATAGTCTTGCTCTATTAAGCTTTTATATTTAGTTATATAATAATTTGTTAATTGAGACTCTTCTTTCATCTGAGATAATTTTATATAATTACTACCTTGAAGATGTTGACTAGCTAATAATCTAAGTCTTTGTGGTCTAGTTAAGTAAACCCACTCAATATCTAATATTTTAATATCATCTTCATAAGATGCAATATCAGCTTCAATGGTAATTAATTCATTTTTTAATTCAGCAACTTGAAACTGAATTATAAATAATGTTGCAATAGATAATAAAAATAACTTGGTAATTATTATTTTTAAAATATTATTTTTAATGAAATTTATCATATTATGTTTTAATTGCTGCTCTCAAGCGAGATGATCTTGCCCTGTGATTATTGCTAACCTCAAGATCGCCAGGCTTGATTGCTGATTTAGTTAATATTTTTAATTGTATATCTTTACTATTTTGTAAAACTGGCTCATATCTTGAATAAGTAATATTTTGCCCAGACTCTTCCTTAAAAAAATTTTTTACAATAGTGTCTTCTAATGAATGAAAAGATACAGTAATAATTCTTCCTCCCTTCTTTAATATTGATAAAGACTGAGATAATGATTTTTTTATTTCCTCTAACTCATTATTAACATATATTCTAATTGCCTGAAATGTTTTGGTAGCTGGATCAATTTTGTGATAGCCTTTATAAGTTTTTCTTATTATATCAGCTAATTCATTGCAATAGGTAATTGCCTTTATTTTTCTAGATTCAGCAATATTTCTAGCAATTAACTTTGCCTTTCTTTCTTCACCATATAATTTGATAATATTTGCTAAAT
>JAUROA010000044.1 GCA_030835745.1 Alphaproteobacteria bacterium | reverse complement strand
GTTTTTTGTTATCTTCAAAAACCATTAATACTGCTCTTTTTCTAAGAAACTCCTTCTGTTCTAATGTTAATTTTCTTGAATCATAATGCATAATATAATTATAGATTCATCATATAAATATTGCAAGAAAAAATATACTTAATTTATGCACTAGTTAATAATTTTTATATTATGGCTGAAGAAAGAAACAGCGCAACAGTGCATGAAAATGCTATTAGAAGGGTCTTGGAGGCAGAGAAAGAGGCTGCTAGGATAATTAAAGAAGTAAGAGAGGGGGCGGCTAAAAAAGAAGAGTCCATTCAAAATCCTATCCTATCTCAGGGTAAAAATGAAGAAGGTAATTGGTTTCAGAGTCTAGTTACTGCTATTTCTGGCGCATTTAAATCAGAAGATGCTCCTAGTGTCAAGAGCGGGGACTCAGGGGATGAGGGTAATAGTAATAAATTTGAAGCAACTGCTAAAGAAGGGTTAATGTCAACAAATAATGCTTTTAACCCTCAGGCGCAAGATCAAAATAAAGCCTTAGATCAAGAAGAGAACAAGAAGAAAGATAGCTGGCTAAGCGCAGCATTTGGCAAGATCTGGCAAATTGTTGCTAATAATAAATCGGGTCAAGATCAGCCTAATCAAGGAGAGATTGCTTCAAATGCTCCAGATAGAGTATCTAGTCCAATAGAAAATGAGGCCGTTTCCAAAGCTTCTTCTGGAGATGATCCTAAAGATAAGAAGGTTGCTAATAACAGTAATGATGAGAAAAGTGGTTTTTTTCAGAAGCTAGGCAGTAGAATTAGTAATTTTTTTAATAAAGTTAAAGGCTCTAATAATATAACAGATAATATAGCAGAAGTCAAAGCTGATCCAATACAAGATATGGAGCCAGATAAAAGTATGAGCGATCGATCAATAGAGAGTGGTGACAATAATAAGGGTCACAAAAAAGTAACATTTGCTGAAGACGCTAAGAAGTTAGATGGTCGTATGGGAAGAATTGAAAGGACAAGAAAAGGCGGAACAGCAAGCGCATGGGTGAAATCTTTAAGGAGTGTGGAAAAAGAGGGTAATATTACACCTCCAAGTGGCAGTAAACCTGGCAATATGGGGCGTGGAATAGGAGGCTAGTTTTTTGGATTAGGCTGCTAACAATTTTTAATCTTAAACATGCTATAAGTGCAAACTTAATAGTGACGCAATTTATATTTTAGCTGTAAAGTGGTTATAAGTAAACTTATTTTAAACAATAAAGTCAATTAAAGATGTTTTAATGCAAGATTATTAATGTTTAAAATGACGACTATCTATAAAATATAATGCAATTTTAAGTTCATTGGCTTTTTCTATTACTTCATTATCTCTGATTGATCCTCTTGGCGCAATGGCTGCTTTAATATTATATTTATGAGCAATTTCAATGTTGTCGCTAAAAGGAAAAAAGGCATCAGAGGCCAAGAATAGAGGTTTAGAGCTATTATTGCTATTTACAAATTCACTAGCTTTTTTACAAGCGAGGTGGCAAGCATCAACTCTGCTCATTTGGCCAGCTCCTATGCCTATTGCCTGCTTGTCTTGGCATACTATAATAGCATTTGACTTAACATGCTTGCATATATTCATGGCAAATATTAAATCTTCAAGCTCATTGCTGTTAAGAGCTTCTTTGCCAGCTTTTATTAAGTCTTTTACAGATATTTGCTTTTGATCAAGATCTTGAACCAATATACCACCTGAAACAGTTTTTATATCTTGCTGTTTAATATTGTTAAAATCGGCTATTAATATTCTGAGATTTTTCTTTTTTGATAAAATTTCTTTGGCCTCTCTAGTTATATCTTTGGCAATAATAACTTCAAAAAACATTAAGGATAGCTCATTGGCAAGATCCTTGGTAATAGTGTCGTTAAGGGCAACAATGCCGCCAAAAGCGCTTTTTGAATCGCAATTTAATGCTTTTTGATATGCTGTTAAAATGTCATTATCGCTGGCAACGCCACAAGGATTGGCATGCTTAATGATGGCGCAGGTTGGAGTGTTGAATTCTAATATTAAATTATAAGCGCCATTGGCATCATTAATGTTATTATAGCTTAGTTCTTTTCCTTGAATTTGAGTGGCGCTAACTATGCCAGAAGAGCCTAGAGAATATAATTTAGCGCTTTGATGAGGGTTTTCTCCATAGCGTAAATTTTGTTTTAGGGTGCAATTGAGGCTAAAATTATCTTTATTAAACCAGTCTGATATGGCAAGGTCGTAATTTGCTATCATATTAAAAGCTTGTTTTGCCATTTTAAGTCGAAAATCATAGGTGGTTTGATTATGGTTTTCTTTAAGATGATCAATTAATTCATTATATTGGTCATTTGAAGTAATAACGCATTTAAAGCTAAAATTTTTAGCGCAAGATCTTATCATTGCGGGCCCGCCAATATCGATATTTTCAATAATTTCATCTTCATTGGCATTATTGCCGACTGTTTGCTCGAAGGGGTATAGATTTACAATGAGTAAATCAATAGATTTGATGTTATTTTCTTGGGCCTGTTGCATATGATTTTGATTACTATTAATGCCAAGCAAAGCACCATGGACATTGGGGTGAAGGGTTTTGACGCGTCCATCCATAATTTCTGGAAAATTTGTTAAATCTGATATGTCTTTAACATTAATTCCTGCTTGTGATAAGGTCTTTTTGGTGCCGCCAGTTGAGATTATTTCAATATTTTGATCTTCAAGAAATTGTGCCAGTTCAATGATATTATCTTTATTGGAAACCGAAATTAAGCAGCGCGAAATTGATTGTAAATTTGGCATATTATTTTAAATTATATTTATAGTAACTAATTAAAGATTAACATTAACTCTTTAATCTAGCAAATCAACAAGCTTAAGCTGATGTGGCAAAAATTTAAGAAAAATAAAAGAGGTTATTATTCGTTAATTATTTTTAGCATAATCTTTGTTGTTACCTTGTTTGCTGAAATAATAGCCAATGATAAGCCGCTAATTGTTAAATATAAAGATGGCTATTATTTTCCATTAATCAAAAATTACAGCGAACAGCATTTTGGCGGTCAATTAAAAACATATGCTAATTATCGCGACCCCGTTGTAAAAGAATTAATTAATAAAGAGGGGTGGATGTTGATGCCTCTTATACCATTTTCATATGATACTATAAATTTTGATCTTAATGGTCCAGCGCCAACCAGTCCAGATAAGCAAAATTGGCTTGGAAGCGATGATCAGGGTCGCGATATATTGGCCAGAATAATTTATGGTGTTAGGGTTTCTTTAATATTTGGCATTATTTTATCATTTTTTTCATCAATTATTGGGGTTTTTTTTGGTGCTATTCAAGGTTATTTTGCAGGGTTGCTTGATCTGTTATTTCAGAGGTTCATGGAAATATGGTCTTCAATGCCAACATTATTTTTATTAATAATATTGTCATCAGTTATTGATCCGGGTTTTTTTAGCTTATTATTTCTAATGCTATTATTTAGCTGGATGTCGATGGTTGGATTTGTCAGGGCAGAGTTTTTAAGATTAAGAAATTTTGATTTTGTCAAATCTGCCAAGGCAATTGGTGCAAATGATTATTATATTATGTGGCGCCACATTTTGCCCAATGCTTCGCCAATAATAATGGCAAATTTACCATTCTTAATCGCTGGATCCATAACTACATTGACAGCATTGGATTTCTTGGGCCTTGGAATGCCGGCTGGCTCGGCATCTCTTGGCGAGCTTTTGGCTCAAGGCAAGAATAATATTAATAGTTACTGGATTGCAATTTCGGGATTTATTATTTTAACTAAAATTTTAATGTTGTTAGTTTTTATTGGCGAAGCCCTTAGAGATGCTCTTGATTCAAGAAAATGATTTACAAAATAAAATTTTTTATATAACTTTAAAATTTACCTATTATTATTTAGGTTCACATATTACATTTAAATAAAATTACTAGCAAATTATGCCTATTGAGATTTTAATGCCAGCATTATCACCAACTATGACAGAAGGCAATCTTGCCAAATGGATTAAAAAAGAAGGAGACAAAATTAGCGCTGGCGAAGTGATTGCAGAAATTGAAACTGATAAGGCGACAATGGAAGTTGAAGCTGTTGATGAAGGGGTTTTGGCAAAAATATTAGTTGATCAGGGCACAGAAAATGTTGCAGTTAATAGCTGCATAGCTTTAATTTTAGAGGAGGGCGAAGATGATTCTGCTCTAGAAAATTACCAGCCCTCATCTTTGGGTGATAATAAAAAAGAGCAGCCCAATAGCAAGGAATTAGACGCTAAAACGGCTAATAAAGCGGAGGGCGAAAATAAAGAAGCAATAACGCAGCCTGCAATAGATTCTTCGGCGCAGATAGAAAAAACCAACATTATTAAGGATTCTAATGCCAAAGCATTTGATGGCAATATTAAAGCCAGCCCTTTGGCAAAAAGAATTGCTAAAGATGAGGGTGTTTCACTTTATCAGCTGCAAGGAACTGGGCCAAATGGTAGAATTGTTAAAGATGATGTTGTTGATTTTTTGAGAAATCCTTCTTCCATGTCTGCAGTTAGAAGAAATGCGCAATTATATAAAGAGGTTGCAAATAATAATTTTAGAAAAGTTATAGCAAAAAGGCTTTTGGAATCTAAGCAAAATGTGCCTCATTTTTATTTATCTTGCGAGCTTAATTTGACTAATTTACTTGATTTAAGGGTAACAATTAACAATGAAGCGCCCATGGATCAAAGCGGCAAGCCAATTTATAAAATTTCAGTTAATGATTTAATTATAAAAGCAAGTGCCATGGCATTGAGCAAGGTTCCTGAGGCTAATTCAAGCTGGAGTGAAGATGCTATAAAAATTTATAATAATGTTGATATTTCGGTGGCGGTTGCTATTGATGGAGGGCTGATTACCCCTATTATTAAAAATGCTGATCAAAAATCTATCAAAGATATTTCAAGTGAAATGAAGATATTGGCAAAAAAGGCTCGTGAAGGCAAGTTAGCGCTTGAAGAGTTTCAAGGGGGCTCATTCAGTATTTCGAATCTTGGCATGTATGGTATTGATAATTTTTCGGCAATAATTAATCCGCCACAAAGCTGTATCTTAGCAGTTTCAAGGGCAGTAGAAAAGCCAATTATTAAAGATCAAGAAATTGCTATTGCAAGCATGATGAATGTAACATTATCATCAGATCACAGAGTTGTTGATGGTGCGGTTGGGGCAAATTTTCTTAAAGAGCTGCGTAAATATATTGAAAATCCGATTTTGATGTTGTTATAAGTTGGTAGATCTTGAATATAGGCGCTGATATTGACTTATAATTTGTGATAATTAATAATTTTGCAATTGCAACTTGGTTATTTAAATGTAATTTATGCCTTCATTAGCGAGTTTAATATTAATATTTTTTTTGATGGTTGTCTCTTTTTTTGCAGGGGTAAATTATTGCTCAGATATAAAAGACCAGTCAAGCTGGATGTTTGAAACAGAAGAAGAACTTGATTTGCCAAGCTCAAGACAAAATTTTCAAGATATCGACTCTTCTCAATAATAGTTTATAACAAATCTTAACATCGCAATTAACTAGTCCAATCATGATATACTCATCTGCTAAATTTAATTTATTCTTAAAGCAAGCTCTTATTATGGCAATATGTTGCTTAATTTCTATTGATTGCAAGGCTGTTAATGTAAATAACGAATCCGATAGAGAGGCTATAATATCTGAAAGATATCGTAAATTTTACAATGATAAAAGCTATGACCCAAGAAGAGTAATTAATTTAAAAGGATATTATGATTCAGATCACAATTCTCATGATTACTATTTCAGAGCGGGATATAGGGGTTCTTCATATAAAATAGTTAATAATTTTAGCTTAACTCATGAATCAAAATATAGCAATAAAACTATTAATAAAAAAACATATCGCCTCAAAAAAGCTGAAGAATATGACTTGAAGCTTGCTAGCAAAATTAGAGTAAAAGATCAGAAAAACTATATTGCGCTCTATAATCGCACCCTTTATGATGAATATTCTAAATATTACAGAGATTTGCAAAGTGCAATTGGGTTGGGGCGTTATTTTTACAACCAGTCAGTATCTTTGGATTTAAGCATTGGCTATAGAGACGTTAAAAATTTTGGTCATGCTGTTAATTTTATTCCTTCATTTAGAGTTAATTACAAAATTAACAATGATTTAAGGATTGTACAAAGGGCATATTTATATATGGATTATAAGTCAATTGATAATGAGATTTCGACAAGATTTATACAAAGAATAAGCGATAAATTATCATTTGAAATTGCTCACTTATTTGAGCAAAGAAAATATAAAAGTACTAAAAAAGGTCGAGTTAATCAAGTAAAAAGAAGGGTTACAATAGGTCTAAATTATATGTTCTAATATATGTTTATTTTAACTTTTAACACATTGTCTAATGCTATATCAGTAGCAATTTCCAAGTATGACAAAATAATTTCTAAAAAGATAATAACCCAACCCTCAAGACATTCAGAATTATTAATATCAACAATCCAAGACGCCTTGACAGAGGCAAAAATAGATTATCAGGATCTTGATTTAGTGGCAATGCCCGTATATCCAGGAAGCTTTACTTCAAGCAGAATATCTTACGTTGCGGCGAATATTATGCGTCTTGCTTTAAAAATATCTGTAATAGCGCTTGATAAGTCAGATATTATGGCATGGAAATACAGAAATATTTGTAGCAATGACTTATTGGTAATTTTTGCATGTAATAATCATGAATTTTATGTTACTAAATATCAGTCATTTGACTGCTATCTTAATAAGAAAGAAAATACAAAAATATATGCAATTAAGGATTTGTGCAATTTGATAGCTGCCAATAATTATAATTGTGTTGCAACAAATAAAAGTCAGCTTATGAATTTTGACCCTAAATTGAAAAACAAATTAAGCAAAAGCTTTCTTGATCTTAAAGAAAATGAGATAGAGATTGAAGATATAGTTCTTTATGCCAATTATGCTTATGAAAGCGGCTCCTATAAGGATAAAATTTTAAGCGATTCAAATGATCTGAAATATTTAAGGCAGCCAAATATTAATTAAGAATAGCATCGTAGATTTAATAATAGATGAAAAATGCCATAATAAAAAAGCAAATAGCGCAAATAGCATATTAATTTAAATATCGCTAGAAGATATGAAAAAGAAGATCGGGGGTATAGGAAAACAGAGGGAAGATAGGGGGCGTGGAGGCCGGGGCCGGAATCGAACCGGCGATGAAGGCTTTGCAGGCCCCTGCATTACCACTTTGCTACCCAGCCCTATATAATAATGGTAACATTTACAGTTTAAAATATTATTAAATATAATGCAACTATATTAAGCTATGAATAGCCTCTTATGCCAAAAGACATCTTTAAGGCAATTAAAAAACTTGAATTGTCAATTAAATTTTAGCCTAAGCTTTCATAAAGTTGCAGGCCACATGGATATATAGCTTTTATTTTAAACAATTTTATATCCAAGAAATATTTGCTTAACATTTAATTAATAATAGCCTTTAATATTGTTATTAATTTATCTTTAAGGTCTTTATTTTATAAAGTTTAAATTTATAAATTTCTAATAAGATTATACTTAACTTACAACAAGCACTCGTAGCTCAGCTGGATAGAGCATCTGACTTCGGATCAGAGGGTCAAGGGTTCGAATCCTTTCGAGTGCGCCATTTTTTTAAGACCTTTATTAAAGATGGTTTCAAAATAATATAGCTCACTATCTATTTGAATAAAAATATCTAATATTCTTTATATTCACCTTAAATTATGTCATAATAAATATTAGCCTTGCCAAGTCAAAGGCGTCTTTTGACGCAATATTGCTTTTGATGTTGGGATAGATTGTTATCTATATATATTTTATGACAGGATATTACAAAAAAGGGGGATTATTGACCCTGCTAGCTAGTTTTTTGATGTCTCCAGCTCCATCTTGTTCTCGCAGGTCAGGTAAGAATATTAGTTTTACCTTATTAAGCCCTAGCTGTCAATTATTCGGGGGTAATTTAAAATATATGAATGATAGTAGCAAAGATGAGCTTGCAAATTTTAAAGTAACAATAACACAAGGTGGTCTAACGCAAGGTGATCTATGGATATTTGGTGGTTGCGAAATATCGGATGCAAGATTGTCTGGATCTAATAGTGATAATTTTTTTATTAATAGCATATTTGTGAATTCAGTTTTTAGAAATGTTACCATGGGGCCAGGGACTAGCTTAATTGCTATTGGTGGTGTGATAAAAGATTCTGAAATTATGGGGCTTGTAAGATTTGGTGATAAAAAAGCAATTAGGATTCCATTATTGGGAACTGAATATCTTAACAGGGTCTCTGGGGCCGAAACTGCAATCAAAGAAATTTTTGAAACATTAGGATATAAGCCTCCGAAAATGACTAACACAATTATAAAAAGCAGATATGAATCATATTATACGCTATTAAGAGATGTTGAATTTAAAGAGGTTGAAATATCAAAGTGGTGTAATGGAAGGGGTGTAGAGCCTTCAATATATGGATGCTCTGGCCAAATGCCAAATTTGCGTGAAACAAAGTTTTCAGATTCTACAGGTGCCCAATATATTAATTTAGACAAAGGAATAAATAATTATCCTCAATATGTTCCAAACAAAATAATACAGACCTTATCCCGGGGTGAGGCTCTGACCTATTGTGTAAAGAAGGCAAATGTGAATAGTGAGTTCATGTTTAGCGACAAAAGTGTGCAATCTTTTATAAAAATGTTTAACTTGCTCTTGGGGCGCTTTGGGATTGTTGCAATTGATGAAAATGAATATAGGGTTGCAGGTTTAAAGGAAGAGCCATATGGCAATATCACATTATCAAAGCCTTTAAAAGAGGGTTATTTAGGGGCTGTTAATAGGATTGAAACCCTTTCTCAAGATATTGCAATAGAATTAAAATATGATTTTTTAAATATAGTTGCTCATGAGATAGCTCATGTTTTGGGCGGTATACATCCCTGGAAAGATGAGACTTTTTGGTCAACTTCTTTAAGTACATTAAAGCCAAATCCAGATGTGATTAATCTTAATAGCTTTGGTCCCTCAGATATAAAGTTTCTTTTTGCATTAATGAATATTGCCAATAGAACTGTAAATAAGGTTACAGAGGTTGTAAATGATTACTTTGATCATAGTGCAAAAAATTTTTATCTATATTTTCCTGGAGATCAAAATAAAGAATGCTCCAATATAGTTTATAATTCCGAAAAAGATATTGCAGAGAATGATTTTGGGGCAATATCTGAGGCTCAACTCAGAAAGTTGTGCGGATATAAAAAAGAAATCTGCCCCGATGATGTTCAGATTTATAAATTTAAAAATGAAGGTGGGCCAGAAATTTATCTGCTTTTACCAATTGATAAGTGCTGGAAAGTAAATATATCCGATCGCAAATATGATAGCAAAATATTTGATATTCCAATAGGAGGTGAAGAAAATGGGCAAGAGGAGAAGGGGGCAAATTATTCCTTTCTTCCCTTAATTTTGCTTATGTCTTTATATGCAGCTGTCAATTTATTTCATTGTTCCAAGAAGTTATTTCCTGCCAGAAGGGTTCATAATGCAGAGGCGGAAATGTTTTCAACAAGATCACGTCAAGAGGGGTCAAGGGGTGTAAATATTTAAAAAATTCTAAAATAATTAATTACTTAAATATTATCGTAAGTTGATTATTGATCTAATAGAAATAATTTTTTAATATTTAAATATATCTATTTTAATGGCGATGATTACTTTTTCTAAAAATTTAAATCTAAAATTTATTATCATTTTCCTTGGGGCCTTTTCTTTTTTTGCCTTAATTGCAGCATATATTTCGCAATATGTTTTTGATTTACAGCCATGTATATTATGCATATATCAAAGATGGCCTTATTTTTTGGTTGTTGCAATTACGGTCTTGTCAATTTTTGTCAGTAAGAAAAATATATTAACAATATTGCTTGCAATATCAATATTGGCTATTTTTGGCGAATCTTTATTGGCCTTTTATCATGTGATGGTAGAATATAAAATATTTAAAGGATTTGGAGGTTGCAGTGAAAAAGATTTAAGTGCAATTACTAACATAGTAGAGCTAAAAAAAGCAATTAATGATCAGCCGCTAGTTAAATGTAGCGAGCCTCAATTTCATTTTTTAGGCCTGACAATGGCATTTTGGAATATGATTTATAGCCTAATATTATTGACTTTTGCTATTTATTTTATTTGCTATAAAGCAAGAAAAGATTGAAATCAGTATTAAAGTCAATGAGGTGGACAAGCCAATTGCAATATCAAATTTTAAAGATATAGCTATTCCTATAATTAATGAGAATAAGCTTATTAATGTTCCTGATATATATTGATGTTTAAAATTAGCGAATTTGGTGGCAAAAAATGCAGGTATTATTAAAAAAGAAAATACTAAATAAATTCCGGCTATTTTAACAGAGGAAGTAACAATTATTGCAAATATTATATAAAATATTTTAGCAATATTTTTTCTAAAAAATAGCAAAATAAAAATCGCCGCAATGTAAGATAATAATAAAAAAGCAATATTGCTCTTACTTGCAAAAATAAGATTGCCTTCTAGCAGATATTTCAGCTCTGTTGCGCCATGAGGGTCGTAATTTAGCAAAATTAGGCACAAGCAAGATGCAAAAATAAAAGAGCTGCCAATAATAGCCTCCTGGCAATAACGAAATTTATTATCTGTTTTTGACAAAATTGAAGCCGCAATTATTGCCACGATATAAGGCAAGCTAAATTCAAAAAATTTAGGCAAATGCAATAATTTGGCAATAATAATGCCCAAAGTTGCAAATTGAGCCAGAGAAATATCAATAAAAATTATCTGGCGGCGAAATACCTCATTGCCCAAAGGCACATGGCTTAAAATTATTAAAATCCCGGCAATTAATGGCCATATTATAATTGATAGATCGGCTGTCATATTTAGGTATTTTGCTCTAATTTATATAAAATTTGGTCAAATAGCTCGAATAAATCCTCAACATTGTGGCTTTTATCGAGTGAAAACGGCAATTCAATTGCTTTTATTTTTGTTTTTTGGCTAAGCCAGTCTATATTTTTATTTGGTTCAAATGGGGCGTAAATTATAAGATCGACATTGCGGTTATTAACAAGGGTGACAATTTTATTGAGATGCTTTAATCCAGGTGTTATTCCCGGCTTTGCCTCAATTGTTGTAACAAGATCAATATTGAGCCAATTTAGCAAATAAGACCAAGCATTGTGGTAAGATATTAAATTAATTTTATTTAATTTTTGAGCTCTTTTTTGCCATATATTTAGCGAATTTTGCCATTTATTTAAAAAATTATCTAGATTATTTTGATAAAATTGGCTATTTTTAGCATCTATTATTTTTAGCCTATTTGTAAATTCTTTAGCAATAATTGCAATATTATTGGGGTTAAGATGAATATGTGGGTTGCCAGAAGGATGAATATGCCCCATGGATCTGGTTAGAACTTTATCTTTAATAACCTCAAGCTTGTCAACATAATTTGCTGCTAGAAAATATCCGGCTTTTTTATCTTTGGCGCTATTTTTATAGGATTTTTTTATAATAAGAGGTAGCCAGCCTGATTCAAGATCTGCTCCGGTGCAAAAAATCATGTCAGCATTTCTGATTTTGGCAATAAGGCTTGGTTTGGCTTGAACGTAATGAGCATCTTGATTGCCTTTGACAGCATTTAAAATTCTGGCTTTATTTTGAGTAATTTCTTTTGCAAGGCTAGCCCATTCTTCTTCACAAGTAAATATATTAATTTGAGCCAGGGCAAAAGATAGGCATGCAAAATATGAATATGTGGCTATGATTAAAGATGATATTATTTTTTTCATATATTTTCTTTAAATCAGCATTGGGAGAAAATAATTTTTTAAAAAAAATTATTTTACTCCTGAAGCAGATGTTAATATTTAGAATTTATGAGCTGGGTGAGCGCCAATAGAAAAGATATATTGTATAGTTACGCTATCATTGCTGTCATTATATTGCAGCTTCTGATTTTCATACTCAAAGCGAATTCTAGAAAATTCTGAATTAGTATAATCAACCATTATAGTATTTGCACAAGGTCGGTGATTATTATGTTGC
>JAUROA010000043.1 GCA_030835745.1 Alphaproteobacteria bacterium | reverse complement strand
TTTAAGAGAACTTGAAAATAGAGTATGTAGGTTTGTGCAAACATTGACCCCTGAAATTATTAAAAGTGTTTGTAATGTTAGCTATATATAGTATATGTAAAGATGAACCTTAGTATAATAAGTGCAGCAAGTAGAATTTGCACAGAAACTGTCTATAAAACAAGTAGAATAGAATTATCTAAAAGAAGTGGTTTAGGAGATGAAGGAGTTAAGCCCCAAGGTGATGATGATAAATCTCCATCAAGACTTAGTCGCCGATTTGAACCAAGTCCTGCTGCTCTAACATATCCTATGAGTGCTGCAGGATTTTTTATGGGTGCTGCAGGTAATTTGGAAGCTTCTCCATAAAAGTAAAATGCTTGATTAAAATCCTGAAATCAAGAGATGAACTAAAAGCATTAAAATGTAAATATATTAAGGTGGCGGGAGTGACGGGACTCGAACCCGCGGCCTCCTGCGTGACAGGCAGGCGCTCTAACCAGCTGAGCTACACCCCCTAATATGTTTCAAATATTATATAATTTGGTGGGCGATGACAGATTTGAACTGCCGACCACCTCCTTGTAAGGGAGATGCTCTACCAGCTGAGCTAATCGCCCATATATAATATAATTAAATATTAAATTAATTAAGATTAAATTATATTAGAAAAGGATATAAATAAAAGCAATATAATATTGTTATATTGCATTATTTAAAATTATTTTTTGATATATTTTTACAATGTAAAACCCCTATATTAATAGGGGTTTTATAAGAGAAATTAGTTAACTTCTTCTTTAAGGCTTTTACCAGCAGTAAATCTAACTCTTTTAGAAGCTGGAATTTGAATTTCTTTTCCAGTTTGAGGGTTACGGCCTTTTCTAGCAGCAGTTTGAGTAATTTTGAATGTTCCAAAACCAATTAAAGTGATAGTGTCACCTTTTTTAAGTGCTTTGGTAGTTGTTGCAAGAAATGATTCTAAAGCAGCAGTGGCATCTTTTTGTGATAAACCAGTGTCGCTAGCAATTTGTTTAACTAGATCTGTCTTGTGCATAATTTATAATTTTAATTATTAATAAGTTAATACAAATATATTTAAAAAATTCTTTAAAATTAGCTAAAATACATGTTGTATAAGGGATCAAGGTACATTAAAAAAATATTAAAGCAATAATTTTATTCAGGTTTTTCTAATTTTTTTGATTTTTGTGCTTCATTTTTCGCTATTTTGCTAATTTTTTTTATAAATTGCTGTTTTTGTAACAACATAATTTAATTTTTGATCATTACTTGAAAAGTTAATTGACTTTTTAGTCTTTTGATTTTCATAGGCTAGGCCAATAGCTATAAAATTATTTTTTAAATTTTTGAAATATTTATCGTAATAACCTTGACCATATCCAATTCTGTTTAGATCATGATCAAAAGCCAATAATGGTGTTATAATAATGTTGGGAGTAATGATATTGCCTGTAATTGGCTCTAATAATTTATTAAAATTTTTATTATAAGAAAATTTTGTTGTTACACTTTCTTGAAGAAATACCATCTTATTATCAATTATTTTTGGATAACATATAGTTGAGTTATTATTTTTAAGATAGTTTGCAATAAATTTAGTATCAATTTCATTATTAATTGGTGAATATAGAGCGTATATATTATCTTTATGAGATAATATGGGGAGTAAATTTGTTATTAAATTATTACTGACAGCATATGATTCTTTTTCAACATATGATTTGCTATATTTTAGACGAATTTTTTTATTATTAAGTCTAACTATATTTTTTATCATATTATATTTGTTCAATAACTTTATTAGTTATCAGCTTAATTTGATTTGTAAGGTTATTTAGATTATTGTTTAAATCTTCAAGAATTTTTTGATTAGGTTCTTCGTTATTATTTTTTGCTATTATATTATTGAGCTCAATGCAATAAAGTAATAATAGAGTTTTTTCATCAGTTATGTTGGTAATTTTTGCTAATTTAGTTATTTCCTTATTAATTTGACGTGAAATTTTTTCAATATTTTCTTTTTGCTCATTTTCGCATTCAATATCATAAAATGATTTAAAAATTGGGATGGTAACTTTCATTATTCGATAATTTTTTCAATTTTTTTGAGGTCATTTTCAATTTCATTAAGAATTTTTTGAGTATATTCATTAGACTTCTTAATTTCATTATATTTGATAAGGTTTTTATTTCTTTTAATTTTAGTTTCAATAGTGCGATCTAGGATATTAATGGCGTGTGATAAATTATTTATTGCTTGAGATATAATGGTCATAAAATTTGAAATTAACTTCTATAATCTTTATTGATAGTAACATATTCTTCATTTAAATCGCTACTATAAATCACAGCATTACTATTGCCAATATTTAATTCAACATCTATTACAACATGATCATTTTTAAGATAATTATGAATAACATGTTCTTGATAATTTTCTGCTAATTTAGCGTTAATAATAATATCGAATTTGCCAATTTTAAGGTTAATAAGGTTTTCATCTATTTTATCATAAGATTTGCCAATTGCTGCTATAATTCTACCCCAATTAGGGTCAGATGCTGCAATTGCAGATTTTACCAAGGGAGAGTTGCCAATTGAAAACGCAATTTGTTTTGCAATTTTGTAGTTAGGTGCTTTATTAACCCTTATTTCAATAATCTTGGATGCACCTTCTCCATCTATTACTATCATTTTTGCAAGATCTAAGCAGGTTTTGTTAAGTTTATCTTTAAAATCGTTAAGTCTTGGGTCATTTATATTGTTTATAATTTTGTTATTGGCATTATTTGTGCTTATTAGAAATAAAGAATCATTTGTAGATTGATCAGAGTCAATTGTAATTGAATTAAAAGATTTTTCAGCAGCATCCTTTAGCAATTGTAATAATATTTTTGGGTCAATATTTGCATCACAAAATATAAATCCAAGTAGTGTAGCCATATTTGGAGCAATCATGCCACTGCCTTTGGCAATAGCATTAATATTGATAATTTTATCGTCAATTAGTGCAATATTATTAATATGCTTTGCTATAGTGTCGGTAGTCATAATAGCTTTTGCTGCTTTTGGAAATGATTTATTATTAAAATCTTTAATAGAATAAAGATATGGAATTTTATCAATAATTTTATCAATTTTTAACCTCTCTCCAATAACGCCAGTTGAACAAATATAGATTTGGTCTTTAGAGCAATTAAGCAATTGTGAGATAATTTCAACTTTTTTTGATACATCTTGTTCACCATCAGTTCCTGTGAAGCAATTAGCATTACCAGCATTTACTAATAAGGCTTTAATTTTTTGTTGATTAATAATTTTTTGGCACCACTTGACTGGAGCAGCTTTAATTGATGAAGAAGTAAATATTGCCGCAATATTAGCTTCTTTTTCAAAGGTAATAAAAAGTAGATCATCTCTATTTTTATATTTTGTACCTGAATTACAGGTGGCAATTTTTATATTATTCATTTTTAATTTTTTTTACAAAATTTTGTGCAATTTGGTTAATTTCATTTATAATTTCTTGCTTAGAGTTGTTATTATTGGATAATTGCGATATTTTATCAACAAATGTCGAGCCAACTATTATAGTATCAATATCAAGTTGGCAAAATTGCTTTGCAATTTCAGGAGTTTTTATGCCAAACCCAATTCCAATAGGTAAATCAGAAATTTCTTTTAACATTGCAATATTGTCGATATTATTCTTATATTTTGCACTTTTTGTTCCTGTTATACCAAGCATTGATATCAGATATAAAAATCCACTAGCATTTTTAATGATTTTTTGTGCACGTAATTTTGAAGTTGTTGGTGCAATTAATCTAATAAGGTCAATTTGAGATTTTTCAATATAATTTATAATTTCATCTTCTTCTTCATGTGGAAGATCAACAATAAGAAATCCATCAACCCCAGCATTTTTGGCATCAATAAAGATTTTATCAAGGCCATATTTTAAGATTGGATTAAAATATCCCATTAAAATTATAGGTGTGCTATTATTTTCTTCACGAAATTCACTTACCATTTGTAGCGTTTTTTTAAGATTCATTCCGCTTTTAATTGATCTTCGAGAAGCTTCTTCAATAATTGGTCCGTCACCTGCAGGATCAAGAAATGGAATGCCAAGTTCAATAAAATCAACATCTTGAGAGGCAAGATTTTTAAGAATTTCTAATGATGTTTGGTAGTTTGGGTCACCTGCGCAAATATAGGCGCAAAATGCTTTTTGATTTTTGGCTTTTAATTGTGTAAATTTTTTTGATATTCGACTCATTTTATCTTAAGTATTTTTGATACTGTTTCAATGTCTTTATCACCCCTGCCAGATAAATTTACAATAATTGACTGATCTTGTTTCATATTGCTAGCTAATTGACAGGCATAATATATTCCATGGGCCGACTCTAATGCTGGTATCATACCTTCACATTGTGACAATATCTGAAAAGCTTCAAGAGCTTGCTCATCACTAACGCTAACATAATTTACTCTATTAATCGATTTAAGATAAGCATGTTCCGGACCAATTCCTGGATAATCAAGCCCAGCAGAAACTGAGTGGGCATCATTAATTTGCCCGTCTTCATCTTGCAAGAAAAATGTTTTATTGCCATGTAGAACTGCTTCTTGACCTTTGGCAAGTGAAGCAGAGTGCTTAGTTGTGTTAAGTCCATGACCTGCAGCTTCAACGCCATACATTTTAACATTTTTATCATTTAAAAAGTCGTAAAATAATCCTATTGAATTAGATCCGCCACCAATGCAACCTATTAGGGCGTCGGGTAATTTATTTTGAATTTCAAGAATTTGCTGCTTTGCCTCTTTTCCAATTATGCTATGAAAATCTCTAACCATCATAGGGTAAGGATGAGGACCAGTAACTGTTCCAAGAAGATAATAAGTGTCATTAGCATTTGCAATCCAGTCTCTCATTGCTTCATTGATTGCATTTTTAAGACTCTTAGAACCAGTTTTTACAGACTTTACCTCGCCACCAAGTAATTTTATTCTATATACGTTAGGTGCTTGACGCTTTATATCTTTTTCGCCCATATAGATAGTGCAGGGCATTGAGAATAATGCGCAAACAGTAGCAGTTGCAACACCATGTTGTCCAGCGCCGGTTTCGGCAATAATTCTTTTTTTGCCCATTCTTTTGGCTAGCAATATTTGACCAATGCAATTATTAATCTTGTGAGAACCAGTGTGATTTAGCTCGTCTCTTTTGAGATATATTTTTGCGCCATTATATTTTTTTGTAAGTTTTTGAGCAAAATATAAGGGTGTAGGTCGTCCAATAAAATTTTTATTGTAATATTGTATATCTTGAAAAAAAGAAGGATCTTTTTTTGCTTCATTATATGCTTCTTCTAGTTCTAGAATCGCAGGCATGAGAGTTTCTGCAACATATCTGCCGCCATATTTTCCAAATTTTCCATTTTTATCTGGTTGATTATAGTTCATGGTAATAAATGCGCTAATTAAAAGGGCTAGTCAAATATAAATCAATTTAATCTGATAACACAATATTAATCAGTTTGTAAATTTATGTCAATCTAATAAATTTATTTGACATTATAAATTTATTTCCTAATTTTTCCATTAATAACCATAAAAACCCATAAAATTCCACTAAGTTATTTAATGGCATTATTTCTTTCAACATTTATCAATAAAGTAGATTCTAAGGGCAGGGTGTCTGTGCCTTCTCAGTTTCGTGCCTCATTAGTTAAAGAAAATGTGTCTACCATGATAATATATGAATCATTTGTAAATGATTCTATTGAAGGGTGTGATATAGAAAGAATAAAGCAAATCTCTGAATCCATAGATAATTTAGAGCCATTTTCAGAAGAAAGAGAAGCCTTTGCAACAACAATATTGGGAGGAGCGATTCAGCTTTCAATTGACAGTGATGGTAGGGTCATTTTGCCAGAATCATTATTGAAAAAATCGGAAATAAAAAATAAGGCAGTTTTTGTAGGTAAAGGTTCAACATTTGAAATATGGGAGCCTGCTAAATTTGAGAAATATATGCAAAAAGCTAAGAAAGAGGCAAAAGAAAAGCGTAATTTACTAAAAGTTAATAATATTAAAAATTGATAAATAATTTAGATTTTCACAAGCCGGTTATGATTAATGAAGTGATGAGTTATCTTGATTGCAAAGAAAATGAAAATTACATTGATGCAACCTTTGGCGCTGGTGGCTATAGTAAGGCTATTCTTGAAAATGCTAAATGTAATGTTATTGCAATAGATCGTGATAATAATGTTACCAAATTTGCCAATATTTTATCAAAAGAATATGGTTCGAGATTTCAGTTTTTTAATAATAAATTTTCAGAAATATCATCAATAGCCAGTGAAAGCGAAATTGATGAGTTTGATGGAATAATATATGATTTTGGAGTTTCATCAATGCAATTAGATGATATGAGCAGAGGTTTTTCATTTGATAGTAATGACAAGCTGGATATGAGAATGAATAAGGATAATCCGGTTAGCGCATATGATGTGGTTAATAATATAAAAGAAAGTGAATTGGCAAATATTATCAAGCTATATGGTGAAGAAAAGAAAGCAAAATTAATT
>JAUROA010000042.1 GCA_030835745.1 Alphaproteobacteria bacterium | reverse complement strand
TCACATATAAAATTTTATAGAACAGCATTGTCTTATATAGAAAATAAAGAAAATTATCTTTTACTTAAATCATATATGCCAAATGCTCATCCTATAATTGAAATCAGCATTAATGACCAAGATAATATGAAAGAAATTCATACATTAGTATATAACTTCAGTGACGCATTTGTTCATGAATTACCTATTATAAAACTTCATAAACACCACTATAAATTAGAAAAAGATACAGAAGATACCAAGAATTATACTCTCATAGAATTAGCCATTAATATTCAAGATGAAAAGTTTCTTGACAGAATTATTGATCATATATTTGATCAACCTCAAAACCTTCGCGATTTCTTAGCTATTAATGATGATGAAAAAATAAGTATAATTAAAATCTTTGAAACACTTAACGTCATGTTAGATCTATTTCATGAAGATGACAAAAGTGAGTTTAAGGCATATTCTTTTAGAACTTATGCCATATCTCAAATAATTAATAAACTTGTTAATATTTACTATAAAGATGACAGATTCAAGCAATGTTTTATATGGCAATATGAAGGCAATCAAATTTCTTTAAATCCAGCATTAGATAAAAATTTAGCAAGTATAATTGATGACTGTTATAACATTGGTGGATTTGATCAATCAATACCAAACAATCAAGAAAATGCCAGAAACCCTCTAAATAATGATGTTAGCAATATAACTGACGATGAATATGAAACTATATCAACAGATATAGATGCTAGTTTATCTCTTCTTCAAATAATTTTAGAAAAAGAGTGTATAGGTGAAAAAGTCGAATTTGATGATGAAAATGCAAGTACCCAAGATAGAATTTCATATATATTAAGATCTCAAAATACATCAGAAGATCATGAAAAAATGACCGAAGAAAATGAAGAGATAGCAGCAGATGACATTAAATTAATTAAAAAGATATATAAGCTTGATAACGAAGTCTTAAATAAGGTTTTATTGTATCATATTGATAATCAATCTTTTAAAGATATAAAATTATTCAGCTATGCAGTTATATTATCAAATGACATTGAGACTATTAAAAGTTATATTGATGAATGTGAAGAAGATCAATTAAATTATTTTATAAAAAGCCTAAAAGAAATTAAAAAGCTAACCGATGAGAATAACTATAATAAAGTTTTAAATATAATATTTGAATCATTAACAAGTGAAAAAGTTAGTAAAGACTCACATGAAGAATATCAAAATAATCAAATCATAGGTAATTTAATAGATCAAGAAATTACTAAACAATATCTTAATAATATAATTGAGGCAAATGATTTAAAAGCATTAAGTAATTTTGTTAAAAAAATAAACGATTATATTTATGAACAAAATTATCAACCATATAATGATTGTAGCGAACTTGAAGACAGCGAATGTGAGAATAAAGAATGCGAAGAACGCAATAATAATAAAGATTACAATAAATCTTTTGGTCTTAATTTTTTGTCAGATGAAGATGATAGCATTGAATTTCCAAGATTAGGAGCCGATAATTCTGAGCATTTTAATCAATTACTAGATGATTCATGTTTAAAATTATTGTTACAAAAAAATTTTGATAAACTTTTTAGTAAAGATAGCAAAGACACAGAAAAAGCCAATGATTTTTTAAGAAATAATATTTGCGATACTATAAATTATTTAAAAGATAAAGAAAATAAATTGAATAAAACTACTCCTGAAGTCGCCCAAATTATTATGAAAACCCACTTCGATCACTTACCTATAGATGAATTATTAAATAATGAATCAGCAAAAAATCATCATATTAATATTGGTAAAGGATTAGCGGGGATTAGTAATGGCGATAATTTACTACATATATTGGCAAGTAATAATAAGAAAGAAGAGTTAAAATATATTTCAAAAATAGCAACTAAAAAAGAAAAGTTTGATCAAGCACTGCTTCAAAAAAATGAAGATGGTCAAACGCCTATTGATATTTTAGAAAGTAGATCTTTATTTGATCTTGCTAACGAATTAAAGCCGCAACCAGCAGCAGTAACATTGCCTATTCAAACAAGTAAAATTGAAATTCATCAAGCTCAAATGAGCTTAGACTAGCATCAAAATTGATTATAGAATTTTATTAATCATTAATAATTTATATTGATAATAATAAAAACTGTTTCATTATAGGATTAATAGTGGTAATTAATTTTATAATAATTGTTTAATAATCTGTCGCAAGACTTGATACCAATCATTTCTCAAAGATTAACTCATAAAGAACTTAAGAAGTTATTATTAGTATCTAAACAAAATAAATATTTTATTTTACCTTTAATAGAAAAAAGATTTAGTCAATATTATGACTGTAAATTCTTTCAAGATAAATTATTTTTAAAACATTATTTTGGCTCTCAACTATTAGAGCAGATAAAATCCAATTTTAAATACCGTCCAAATGAACATGATAAAACAGTTCATGATGCAATTACGCAAGAATTTGAAGAAAGAGCAGATGAATTAACAAAATATCAAAATAGCAATAATGATAGCACCCTTATACCAAATATAATTAATGCTATCAATAATGTTTACAAAAATAGATTAGCCGATACGCTAATATTTAATGAAATAAATAGCAGTAATTTTAAAGAATTCTTTAAAGAATATTTAAATAATTTAGACAAACCAAATCCCAATATTTTTAGAACAGTACTATATCAACTAAATAAATATAAAACTAATTACCAAGAGGCAATTAAATTTATAGAAGATCATGGCGTAATGGATATAATAAATCAAAAGATTGGATTGGATCAGAATTTTGAGGAATATAATAAAATTATATGCCAAATATATCCTACATTATCAAAAACAACTCAATCTAGTGTGAAAACAGCACATTGCTCTTCATTATCAAAACAACAAATGATAAAATAAGATAATTTTAAAATAAAATATTTTTTAAAAAGGTAAAAGCTTCAAGGCCAAAAAATATTGCTATAATTGATATTACGCACCCAATTAAACCAACCACCATACCAATGATAACAAATAATCCATCCTTGCCAATCAAACCAAAAGAAGTTATTAATATTCCTAATCCAGGAATCATATTAGAAAAAGGCACCGGTATTAAAACAAATATTGCAAAAATAAATATCATTGCGCCAATAAATCTTTCAAAAATTGAATAAATCATGAATTGCATTCTTGGCTTAAGAATTTTTTCAACTTTATCAATATGGGGTGATGACTTTTTTACTATGACTTCTAATACCGATCTTTTAAATCTAATTTTGGCAATAAATTAGGCAATTTTGGAGCATTATAACCGATCATCATTTGAAATGAAAAAAATAATAATGGTATAGCGAATAAGCTTGGAATTGGAGGGGGAGTTGGAATTATAATTGCAAATGCAAATATTACCATTGCCACACCAAATCCAGAACTTTGCATGGCATTAATAAGATCTCTAATTTGAATTTTATCAGACAATGACTTATTTACTACATCTTCAATTATTTGAGTTGTAACAATTTTTCTATGCTGATCCACAAATTACAAATTATAAATTAACAGATTTATTATTAATTTAAATATTAATAATAATGAAAGTTAGTATTATTTGGTGTTATTTTTTTTAGTTTTTTTACTAATATTTTCTTTTAAATCATTTTCTTTAATTCCATCTTTTAGGTTTTTAATGCTTTTACCAACATCTTTCATGACATTTGGCAATTTTCCAGCGCCAAATATAACAAAAACAATTATTAAAATAAGAACCAATTCAGTAACTCCTAGTGACATGATTTTATGGATTAATTTGATAATCAAGTAATTGATGTAACTCGCTAAATTCTCTCTTTGATAGACCGCTATCTTCTTGGGAAACTTTTTGACCCTTAATAAGTTTTTTAATTATTTCTAAAGCAGGACCTGATAAAGTTTTACCACTCTGTTGATTTTTGATAAATGCTTCATAAGTAAATGGAACCCATTTCTTTACAATATCAAGCATTTTTTGAGCATATATTCTGATCTCATATTGCGCGTGAGAATCTGCTCTTAAATGTAAAAAATGAAGTAAATTATGTAAATCAATTTTCCAATACCATTGAGTATAACAATTTAATGTGAGATTCATTCTTGCTAATTCTCGAGCAAGTCCGTCTTTATTATTATCTATTAACTGTCCTTTACTATCTTGATTAATCATTGCTAAATAGTTATCATAGCAATTTTTTGAGTCCTTTTTAAGTATATCTAGAACTTTAATTTGCTCTTGCGAAGTAAGATTACCTTCTTCATCTCTACCCTGATGATTTATCTTAGATTGAGCAGCTAAATGTTCAATTTTAGGAATATAGAATTCATCTTCCATGATTGAGTATCTTGCAGAATATTCATTAACAGATGCTGTTCTATGCCTAATCCATTGTCTAGCTATGAAAATTGGCAATTTAATGTGAAATTTAATTTCACACATTTCAAAAGGAGTAGTATGGCGATGCGCTAATAAATAATTAATTAGCCCTTTATCTGCATTAACTTTTTTAGTACCAGCACCATATGAAACTCTTGCAGCTTGAACAACCGAACTATCATTACCCATATAGTCGACAACCCTAATAAATCCATGATCAAGAACCTCAATTGGATCATATAAAATTTGCTCTAAATCGGCAGATACAGGTCTTATCGTAGAACTTTTTTGCTGCTTTAACTGATTAATTTCATCGATTTGCTGCTGTGTAATTGCCATTTTAAAAAATAGAGATAATATTTAACTAATTATATATTTTAAATATTTGCACCATTTAAATTAAAATGCCAGCTGAAATAATAAAAAAACAATTAATAAATATACCAAATAAAAGTGGTGTTTACCGATTTATTGATCTAAGCAATAATATATTATATATTGGCAAAGCTAAGAATCTTAAAAAAAGAGTTGCTAGCTATTTGAATATTAATCAACTTTCAAATCGGATTATGCGCATGATTAATTTAGCGCATATTGTTGAGTTTATTCAAACTAAAAATGAAGTTGAAGCACTATTACTTGAAAGCAATTTAATAAAAAAGCATCAGCCAAAATATAATATATTACTCAAAGATGATAAAAGCTTTCCTCAAATAATGATTAGCAATCACGATTATCCAAGAATTTCAAAATATCGTGGCCAAAAGCAGGATCAAGGTTACTATTTTGGACCATTTGCGTCAACATATGATGTTAATAAAACAATAAATATCTTACGCAAAACATTTAAAATTAGAAATTGTACTGATCAAGAATTTAGCAAAAGGAAAACCCCATGCTTAGAATATCAAATCAAAAAATGCAGCGCACCTTGTGTTGATTATATCAATAAAAAGGACTATAAAATATCTATAAATTATGCCTTATCCTTTTTAAACGGAAAAACCAATAATATTCAGCGTCAATTAAGTAATAAAATGTTGGAATATAGCAGTAAATTAAATTATGAAAAGGCAAGTGAAGTAAGAGATCAAATTAAGGCATTAAATTCAATTCAATATAAACAAAATATTAATCTTAGTGAAGGAAAAGATTTTGATGTTATAATTTCTAAATCAATTAGTGATAATACAATAATATATATTTCATTTTATCGAGGTGGCCAAAATTTTGGTGCTAAACCCTACTTCTTTAAGAAAAATGATGATAATAATGATGAAGAAATTATGAAAAGTTTTATTGGACAATTTTATATTACCCAAAAACATGCCAAAAATATAATAATAAATCAAGATATTGATGAAAAAAATATCATATCTTCATTTTTGAGCAAAATATTATCACAAAAAGTTAATCTAATAAATCCTAAAAGAGGTGATAAATATCAACTTATCAAGGATTATGAAAATATTGCGATACAAAGCCTCGAAAGAAAAATATCTCATAATCTAAATAATAAGCAGCTATTAATTGAAGTTAAAAAACTATTTAATTTAAAAAAGATACCACAAAAAATTGAGGTATATGATAATAGCCACACCTTTAATAGTAATGCTATTGGTGCCCTGATAACTGCTGGCGTTGATGGCTTTGTTAAGAGCGGTTATCGTAAATTTAATATAGGTAAATTAAATTTAAAAAATAAAGATGATACAGCAATGCTAAAAGAGGTTTTACTCAGAAGATTCGATAGAGAAAAACTAGATAAAAAGAGCAAAAAATATAATGATAAATTTAACAATTATCCAGATTTTATTATAATCGATGGTGGAAAATCTCAACTTAATGCTGCAAATGAAATTTTTAACAAGTTAAATATTAAAATACCCTTTATTGCAATGTCAAAGGGTGAAAAAAGAAATGCTGGCCAAGAATGGTTTCATCAAATAAACCATGAATCATTTACTATTGAAAAAACTCAACCAGTAATGTATTATCTTCAAAGATTAAGAGATGAAGCGCACCGCTTTGCAATTATGACTCATCGTAAAAAAAGAGACAAAGCAATGATCAATTTCTAGTAACAAAATTATTACGGAAAGCGGAGAGTAATTTATCAAAAAAACTATTTATTTAACTGAATTACTCTTAATTGCAGCTTGAGCTGCAGCTAATCTTGCTATTGGCACTCTAAAAGGAGAGCATGACACGTAATTTAATCCAATTTCATGACAAAATTCTATTGAACTTGGATCCCCTCCATGCTCACCACAAATACCGAGCTTAATATTAGATCTGACAGATTTGCCCTTTTGTGTTGCAATTTTTATCAACTGGCCAACACCACTCCTATCAAGCTCAATAAAAGGATCAATTTTAAAAATATTATTTTTTTTGTAATCTGACAAGAAATTAATTGAATCATCGCGAGATAATCCGTAAGTAGTTTGCGTTAAATCATTAGTACCAAAACTAAAAAATTCTGCTTCTTGCGCTATTTCATCAGCAATCAATGCTGCACGAGGTAACTCGATCATTGTTCCAATCATATAATTAAATTCAACACCGCTTTGCTTCTTAATTTGCAATTCAATATCTAATATTAATTTCTTAATTATCTGTAATTCTTTAAGAGAAGAAACCAATGGAATCATGATTTCAAGCAAAATTTCATTGTTATTTTGCTTCAAAACATCTGCTACAGCTTCAAAGATAGCTCGAACTTGCATTGCATAAATTTCTGGATATGATATTGCCAAACGACAACCACGATGTCCCAACATTGGATTTTGCTCTTTGAGCTGAGCAATTCTAGCTTTAACAAAATCTACTTCAGCATTAAGAGCCTGAGCCACTTCCTCAATTTCACTATCTTTATGTGGTAAAAATTCATGAAGTGGTGGATCAAGTAGCCTGATTGTTACAGGCAAATTATTCATAATTTTAAATATATCCACAAAATCTTGCCTTTGCATCGGTAATAATTTATCAAGAGCTCTGGCTCTTTCATCATCATCTCTAGCAAGAATCATTTGCCTAACAGAAATTATTCTATCTTCATTAAAAAACATATGCTCTGTACGACATAATCCAATTCCTTGAGCACCAAAATCTTTAGCTATTTTGCAATCAGCGGGAGTGTCAGCATTAGTTCTAATTTTAAGTGCCCTAATATCGTCAGCCCATTGCATTATTTTTTTAAAATCATCTGATAATTTAGGCTGAAGAGTTGCAACTCTTCCCAACATTACATCACCATTATTACCATTAATAGTGATAATGTCTCCTTCTTTGATAATTTTATCTGATGCCTTAAATATTTTTGCCTTATAATCTATTTCTAGGTTAGAAGCCCCTGAAACACAAGGGGTGCCCATCCCTCTGGCAACAACTGCAGCGTGAGAAGTCATTCCTCCTCGCGCAGTTAATATTCCTTGCGAAACATGCATGCCCTTAATATCATCTGGACTAGTTTCTATTCTTACCAATAAAACATTTTCACCATTATCAGCTCTTTTTTCTGCTTCCTGAGATGAAAAAACAACAACGCCACTAGCAGCTCCAGGAGATGCTGGTAAACCCTTAGCAATAATATCAGTTTTAGCATTTGGATCTAATGAAGGATGAAGCAATTGATCAATTGATAGTGGATCAATTCTTGTTATTGCCTCTTCTTTACTAATAAGACCTTCATCAACCATATCAACTGCAATTTTAACAGCTGCTGCAGCTGTTCTCTTGCCACTTCTTGTTTGAAGCATCCATAATTTATTATCTTGAACTGTAAATTCAATATCTTGCATATCTTTATAATGAAGCTCAAGCTTTAAATATATATCTTGAAGCTGGCTAAATACTTCAGGCATAAGTTCTTCCATTGATTCCAACTTAGAATCAAGACCCTCCTTACCTTTTATAGTGATAGATTGCGGAGTTCTGATACCAGCCACCACATCTTCACCTTGTGCATTTACAAGATACTCGCCATATAATGAATTTTCACCAGTAGAAGGGTTTCTGGTAAATGCCACGCCAGTTGCCGAACTATCGCCCATATTACCAAATACCATCGACTGAACATTAACTGCCGTGCCCCATTCTTGAGGAATTTTATTTAATTGGCGATATGTTATTGCCCTTTCATTCATCCATGAAGCAAAAACCGCCTCAATTGCCCCCCATAATTGAACATTAACATCTTGAGGAAAATCAGCATTAGTTTCTTCTTTGACTTTATTTTTAAATTTACTGATAATTTCTTGGAGATTATCTACCGTAAGTTCCGTATCATTTGTGATCGCATTATCAAATTTTACTTCATCAATTATTGATTCAAAATTATAGTGATCAACTCCAAGAACAACATCACTATACATTTGTATAAAGCGACGATATGAATCTAGTGCAAATCTTTCATTGTTAGATTTTTTGGATAAGGCAATTACAGTTTTATCATTTAAGCCCAAATTAAGAACAGTATCCATCATACCCGGCATAGAAGCTCTGGCGCCAGATCTTACAGAAAATAATAAGGGGTTTTCCTCATCGCCAAATTTTGCCTTAATGATATTTTCAACAAAATTAATTGCCTCATTAACCTGATCAATTAATTGCTGTGGTATAATTTTATTATTTTTATAATAATACTCACAAAACTCAGTAGTTATTGTATAACCCGGAGGAACGGGTAAATCAAGATTAGACATCTCTGCTAAATTTGCACCCTTGCCACCAAGCAAATTTCTCATCGATGCATTGCCCTGAGTTTTATTACCACCAAATATATATACAAATTTTGTCATCTCTATTTTATTTGCTTAAGGAATATCAATTTTTGATAAACCATAGATTCTTTCGAATAAATCTCTAACAAATGAAAGAAGCTGCAATCTATTTTCTCTAATTTTAGCATCCTCATGATTAATTACAACATTATCAAAGAAATCATTTAGTGGTTGCTCTAAAATAGTGATTAATTGCAAAGCTTCATCAAATTCACTTTTAAAGATTAATTTAGTAAATTTTGCGTAAATTTGCCTAACTCTTTTATATAATATAACCTCATATTTAGTTTTAAAGCCTATTTTTGATGGTTTTGCACTAAATTTAACATTATCACGCTTTTCTTCAATTTGTACAATTTTTGAAACTCTTTTATATAGTGATATTATATGCAATCTGTCATCACCAAATATTATTTTATCTAAAAATTTTACTTTTTTTGCTAAAAATAATATATCGCAATATTTATGATTATCAATATTTGCTGCATAGTGATCAATAACTGCATTAACAATCTCTGGATGCAAACCATCATGATCCTTAAGATATATTTTTAACCTTTCAACAAAAAATATAACTATATCATGAACTAAATCATTTTTATCATCATAGATAAGTTGATCATCATCATTAAAATAATGTTGGGTTAATTTTATTGGGTATGATTTAAATGATTTTTCAACTAATATTTTGATTGGAAAGGCAATATTATGAAAAAAACCAATTCTTATAATACCAAGAACTGCACGCCTAATTGCAAATGGATCTCGTGAACTTGTAGGCTTTTCACCTGCTAAAAATAAACCAACAATATTGTCAATTTTATCGGCAATTGACAAAGCAATGCCTAAAGAAGTTTTAGGCAATTCTCCATTTTGAGATATCGGCATGTAATGCTCATATATTGCTGCAATAATTTTATCATCTTCGGCTGATTTTAATGCATAATAGCTCCCAATTTTTCCTTGAAGATCGCTAAATTCACCAACAGCTTTTGTTGATAAATCAGCCTTACATAATAAGCATAATCTTTCTATCATGGAAATTTCGCAATGTGGTATAAAAATTGCTAGAAAATTTGTTAGATTATTAAGCCTAAGAGCCTTATCATAATAGCTTCCTAATTTATAATGAAATATAATATTTGCCAGATTTTGAACCTTATTTTCAAGAGGGTCTTTTAAGTCCTCATTAATAAAAAAGTTCGCATCACTTAATCTTGCATCCACAACCTTTTCATTGCCTTTAATAATTTCAGATATGTTGCTATCATCTTCGTATTGAGCAATAAAAATAAATTTTGAAGATAAATTACCTTCTAAACTTTTTAAGCAAATATATTTTTGATTAGATTTTAATGATAGGGTTAATATTTCATCGGGTATTTTCATCAGATCTTGATTGATACTTCCCATTAAAACCTTAGGACTCTCTGTTAGTCCGGTGATTTCATCAAATATTTTATCATTTTCATTATCTACTAAATTTAGTGATTTATTTTTAAGGACATCTCTTATTTGAGATAATATTTCATTTTTTCTTTCAACATGATCTACAATAACACCTTTTAAATTAAGTAAATTTTTATAATTAGCAGCATTATCAATTATTAATTTTTGATCATGTATTTTGTAAAAAGTATGATTATTTGATTTTAAGCCAGCAAATTTGATATCAATTATTTTATCATCGAGCATACATAATATATTTCTAATGGGCCTTGGCCACTCTATATTGTGATTTTCATCTTGAGAACTCCATCTCATTAATCTTGGCCATAATGATGGTAATTTAGATAATGTTTTATTAATTATTTTAATAATTAACTCTTCAGATTTGACCTTTCTTTCATCAATATCATATGCATAATATTTATCACCTTTTTTGGTTATTTTTTTAAGAGATGATAATTTTTCAATTTTATTTGATTTTAAAAAACCATTAATTGCTTTCTCGCTAGCACCAACTTTAGGACCAATTTTTCTTTCAGCCTCTAAAATGGTATATTTTTTAATATTAGAAATATTAACTACTAGTCTTTTAGGGCTAACATAGCATTCAGTGGTAATATTATTATCTATTGGAGATGAATTAAGCTCGTCAGTAATAATTTTTTTAAAACCAATAGCTGCGTTATTTTGTGATAATGGTGGCAGCTCCTCACTGAAAATTTCTAGTAAAAAATTTTGCATTTTAAAATTCTAAATCTTCAACTCTAATAAATTTAGCATTAATAATATTGTTATGCTTAATGCTAGAAATAAATGAAATAATATCGCTTTCCTTAATATTGTGCAATATAAAGCCAGCAACCACCTTATCTTCTTGTGTTAAGTAGGCAGATTTATTGATTTCAAATTTATCTTCAAATATAAATTTAAATAATTCACGATCTTTTGCAATATTTTCCTTTTTTATCTCAATCCTTATCATATAGCTACCATTTCTTTGTGATATATCACTAATCTTAGTATCTTTTAGAGAATTAGCATTATGTAAGAAAATTTTTGAATTATGATCATTGGCTATATCAACTAAATCAGCAACTATTGCTGATGCTGTAATCATTCCACCAGCTCCATGACCAACAAGCATACTCCAACCTGCATTAGAGCAATTGGTTACAACTGTGTTAAATGTGTTGTCCACTTTTGCAATCATAGATTTCATATCTATTAAGGCAGGGTAAACTGCTTGAAAAGGTTTTTCTTGCGATTTATAGATTCCAAGTAATTTAATTTTATATCCAAGCTCACTAGCAAGCTTAATATCATTAATCTCAATATTATCGATCCCTTCAATATATTGATCCTTAAAATTTGGTTTAGAACCATGTGCAATAGAAGATAATATTGCTAATTTATGACCAGCATCAATACCCTTAATGTCGAATGTAGGATCAGATTCAGCATAGCCTTTATCTTGCGCCTCTTTTAAAACATTACTAAATTCTTTACCTTCTTCTGCCATTTTAGTTAATATAAAATTACATGTTCCATTTAATATACCGTAAAATTCTTTTATATCATTAACTGCAGCAAAATTATTCTTAAATGATTTTATAATAGGCAATGCTCCTACAGTAGATGCTTCAAATCCTATATTAACATTATTATCATCGGCAATTTTTGCTATTTCATAGCCATATTCAGCAAGCAATGCTTTATTTGCTGTAATGAAATGCTTTTTATTTGAAATTGATTTAATAATTAAATCCTTAGCAATATCATTACCACCAATAACTTCAATTATAATGTCAATATCTTTATTATTAGCCATATCAACGGCATTTTCATAGAATTTAACATTATCTTTAAGGAAAGATTTTTTAGTTCTAGCAGATGCTGCAATAACCTCAAATTCTACATTATGTTTTTGCTTTAATGAGTGAGCATCATCTGATAAAATGTTATAGACCGACTTCCCAACTGTTCCAAGTCCTGCAATGGCAACTTTTAATTTCTTCATTCTTAATATTTTATTGTTAGTAAATATATTTTATATTCATTAATTACTTGATTGTTGTGTATAAGTAGAATTATAATTATAAAAAATAAAGCTAAATTCAAGAATTTTATTAATAAAATTACATGACAGATAATAATAACCTCAAAAATCGCTATCCCAACCCTAATCAAAATTTCAATCTTGCAAAAATTGAAGAAGATATTCTTGATTTTTGGAATAAAAATAACATTTTTGAAAAATCCATAGATAATAGATCAAAAAATAATGATTTTGTTTTTTATGACGGCCCTCCTTTTGCTAATGGCTTACCTCATTATGGTCATCTTTTAACTGGCTTTATAAAAGATATTTTTGCTCGATATCAAACAATGAAAGGTAGCAAGGTTGAAAGAAGATTTGGCTGGGATACACATGGACTTCCGGTTGAAATGGAAACAGAAAAAGAATTATCCAGCCAGGAAAATAGGAAAATTTCAGGACAAATTGCCATTCAAGAATATGGAATAGCTAAATTTAATAATGCTTGTCAAAAATCTGTAATGAAATATTCTAATGAGTGGGAATATTATGTTACTAGGCAAGGTCGTTTTGTAGATTTTAAAAATAGCTATAAAACAATGGATGTTAATTATATGGAGTCTGTTATATGGGCATTTAAAGAGCTATATGACAAAGGTCTAATTTACCAAGATTTAAGAGTTGTGCCATATTCTTGGGCTTGTCAAACTCCTTTATCCAATTTTGAAACAAGAATGGATAACTCATATAGGCAAAAGACCAGTAAAGCCGTCACAGTTAAGTTTATTATTGATCAGAAAAATAATATATACCAAAAATATAATTTAAACAAAATATCGCTTCTTGCCTGGACTACAACCCCATGGACCCTACCCTCTAACTTAGCTTTAGCCGTTAATAGCAAGATAGAATATTTAATTGTAAAAATTAATAATGATGAAGCGGTAATTATTGCATCAAAATTATTAGATAAATATCAAAAAGAATTTACAGATCACCAGATATTATCAAAAATAAGCGGCCAAGAGTTAGTTAATACAAAATATCAGCCATTATTTCCCTATTTTTTAGAAAATGATAAAGTGCAAAATTCAAAAAATGCATTCACAATTCTTGATGCTCAATTTGTTACAATTGAAGATGGAACAGGAATTGTCCATATTGCTCCGGCTTTTGGTGAGGATGATCAGATTTTATCAAAAGCTAATAACATTCCAACAATTTGCCCAGTTGATGAAGGCGGTAAATTTAGCAATGAAATTTTTGATATTAATAATTTATTGCTAAAAAATCGTCAAGTTTTCGAAACAAATGATGATATAATTAAATATTTAAAAATTAATGATTTATGGCTTAAAACAGAGCAACATATTCATAATTATCCACATTGTTGGCGTACAGATACTCCCCTTATATATAAAGCTGTTAGCTCATGGTATGTTAATGTTAATAGTTTTAAAGATAGAATGGTTGAGCTTAACAAAGAAATTAATTGGATACCGAATCATATAAAAGATGGACAGTTTGGTAAATGGCTAGAAGGCGCTAGAGACTGGTCTATTTCTAGAAATAGATTTTGGGGTTGCCCAGTTCCAGTTTGGCAAAGTAATGATCCACTATATCCAAGAATTGATGTTTATGGTAGTATTGAGCAATTAAATATGGATTTTAATGTAAAAGTTAATAATCTACATCGTCCAGATATTGATAATTTAACAAGATTAAATCCCGATGACCCAAGAATTGATCCTAATCATTTAGACCATAAAAATTGTTCAAAAATGATAAGAGTTAGCGATGTATTAGATTGCTGGTTTGAATCTGGCTCTATGCCATATGCTCAAAAACATTATCCCTTTGAAAATAAACAATGGTTTGAGAAAAATTTTCCAGCTGACTTTATTACAGAATATGTAGCTCAAACAAGGGGATGGTTCTATACAATGATGGTTTTATCTACGGCATTATTTGACAAAATACCATTTAAAAATGTTATATGCCATGGAACAATACTTGATGAAAATGCCCAAAAATTATCAAAAAGATTAAAAAACTATCCCGATCCAATTGCAATATTTAGCAATATCGGATCTGATGCAATGCGTTTTTATCTTGTATCGCAACCTGTTATGAAGGGTCAAGATCTTAAATTTGATAGTGATGGAAAAAATATAAAAGACACATATCGAATTTCAGTTAAGCCACTAATTAATGCCTATAATTTTTTCTGCCTTTATGCTAATGCCGACAATATTAGTGCTAAATTAATTAAAAAAACAGCAAAATATAACAACATACTAGATAGATATATTCTTGGAAAGCTAAAATTATCAGTTAATATTATAGATAATTCTCTCAAAAATTATGATACTATTACAGCATGTAATGAGTTTGACAATTTCTTTGAGATTATGAATAATTGGTATATAAGAAGAAATAGACAAAGATTTTGGCAAAAAGAAATAACAAGAGACAAACAAGATGCCTATGATATTTTATATAGCTGTTTAAGCTATATGTGCATCTCAATTGCACCAATATTACCATATAGCAGTGAATATATATGGCACGGACTAAATAATATAGAATTTAGTAAAGCGGCAATATAATTTTTTTAAAAAAAACAAATTTTATTATGAAAAACATTAAATTTAACTTAATTACATCAATAATAATATTCATGTCAATATTGCTGTCATCATGCACCACTTATCAAACAAATTTAAAAAAGGAAAATATTAAAAATATTAACAATTTAAAAAAGGGTAAATCCTGCAGCCATAACATTTTTGGCGGATTCTCAATTCCATATCTAGGCGATACAGCAATTAGAATTAATGGCGACGAATCTGTTATATCAGCTATTAAAAATGGTAAAATTAAGGAAATATATGCAGTTGATAAATTAAAGAAAAACTACATATTATATTCAAAAAGATGCTCAATTATATATGGTAAATAAAATAAAATTCACATATTTTACCTAACTGCAATATTAGGTTTTAACTTTTAACAAATTAACTTAAAATTAAATAAAATAATTAATGACATTCCTCTTCAACAAAATTGCTAAAGAGGATGTCATAATAACTTACTAATTAAAATTGTTTAACTATCCCAACAGATAATACATTTACACTAGTTTTTGAATCAGCACTAAAACCATAATTAACATCAGATTTTATTTTTTCTTTTGAATGGAATTGATGCAAATATGTCAAGTCAAATGCTAAATCTTCTTTAAGCTGATAATTTAACCCAACAGAAGTCCATATTCTATCTCCAGTTGGAACAACAAAGCCGCGATAGCTATCAGACACACCATCTTCTTCATAAGCAATTCCAGATCTTAAGTTTAGCTGATTATTATAATCATAATTCAAACCTAAAGAATACATAAATGAATCATTCCATTTAAAAACACTATTATCATTAAGTAATACATTATTAGGATGATAGAAATTTACTTGATTCAATCGCGACCACCTATTCCAAGTCATATCAAATGCAAGTTGAGTTTTAGGATTAATATTACCAGACAAGCCAGCCGATAAGGATTCTGGAGTGGTTAATTTGTAATTAACTTTCTCTCTTATATTTGCGCTAGATATTCTAGTATGCCCTTTAAATTTATGATCAATTTTCGATCTATATCCTAATCCAAAATTAATATTATCGTCTATTTTATATTTTAAACCAATATTATAACCATAACCTAAATCCTGAGCATAGGTTTTAACACCACCATTCTGGGCGTTTAAAAAGGCTGACTTCATATATTGCGCTTGTAATCCAAACCCTAATGCAATTTTATCATCTAATTGATATGATATATTTGGATTTATATTATAGGCTTCTATTTTATTTTCTATACTAACATCTTTTGCCCCCCAATTTTGGTTATATTTAGTTGCCAAACCAAATGGTACAGTTAATGCCAATCCAATTGCAATATCATCATTTACTCTGGTTGAATAATAAAAAGCAGGAATAAGTGAATCTTCACCTGCATCACTAACTTCTTCTCCATCCACAGAATCATTATTATTCTTTAAATTATCAATATCAACATCCAAATCAAGATATGAAAATGACGCAACAAATTCAGATGACAATATGGCTGAAGTGACTGCAGGATTAAAGAACATATCACTTGAATCATGGATTCCAGTTACAGAACCAGCATATGAATTTGCAAGAGCTGAAGTTGATGTTAGGTTTGAAGAGTAACCAGCACCTAGTGCTGCCTTAGATATAAATGCTGGTAAAATAGCAGCAGATATTATTAATTTTTTGAGTTTCATATTTTTATTTTTAGATTTATAAACAAAGTTTATTGTGACATTTACGATAAATAGTAAAGACCGATTTATAATAAGCTTATTGATAATTACTAAGTAATTTTTTAGTAAAAATAATATAAATTTAATTTAACTTGTGTTTTTTTAGGATTTTATTTAAAAAAATAATAATGTTATAATTTTTTATAAAACTATCTGATGCTAAATTTGTCATAATTTTCTAGTAATTTTCTTTTATTAATTTTTATATATTTTTCTGTTGTTGCAAGATTTTCGTGACCCATTAATTGCTGGATAGCTCTTAAATCAGCACCCTCTTCGAGTAAATGTGTGGCAAATGAATGTCTAAAGCTATGAGGTGTTATTGTTTCACTTAAATTTAAACCCCTTCTAATATTAATTAATAGCTGATTAAATGATCTTCTATGGTATTTTTTTCCTAAATTACTGATAAATAATGATTGGTTAATCAATGTTTGATATGGCATAAGTCGGATATAATCATATAATTTTTCTTTTATTATTGGTAATATTGGAATTATACGCTCCTTATTTCCCTTAGAGTAAATATTTATAACATCATTATTAATTGATTTAATATTTAAATTAAGAGCCTCTGACACTCTTAGGCCACAGCCATAAATTAATATTATTAGTGACTGATCCCTTTTTATGTGCCAAATTTTTTTACTGATATTTTCTACCTCACATAAAATTTTTTTAATATCACATTCATCAATTGCTTTGGGTAATTTAATGTTTATTTTTGGTGATTTGATTTCAAAAACTCTACAATCAGCAATTTTATTATTATCTTTAAGATATCTGCATAAACTTTTAATTGCTGAAAGTGCCCTACTATTTGATTTATTGCAATTATTTTCCAACCTTTGCGCTAGCCAATCTCTAATAAAATTTAGCGATACATCTTCAATATCTCGATGATTAATATTGCATCTGCTAAAAAAATTAAAAAAATTGACAATATCATAATTATAACTAGTTATTGTGTTTAGAGCATATCTTTTCTGTGCTGCTAGAAATGAATAATATTGATATATATCTTTTTGTAACTTTTGTGTTAGTAAATTTTCTGGAATTTTTATTGATAAATCATTTATCATTTTTAAACTTATTTTTTGTAGTTTTTAATATTTATTGATTTATTAATCCATCAACAATATTTTTTAAGCAATTTAAAAACTTAAAATAAATTAAAAATTATTAATTAATATGCCTCTGTGGTGGAATTGGTAGACACGACAGACTCAAAATCTGTTGCCCCTTAAAGGCGTGTCCGTTCAAGTCGGACCAGAGGTACCATCCAATATATCGTGATTTTATATATAGATTACATTAAAGCAATTATTTTAGGGGTTATTGAGGGATTAACTGAATTTATACCCGTTTCTTCAACTGCACATCTAATTATTGGATCAAAATTTTTAGACTTTTATTTAATTCAAAATAATTTCTTTGAAATTATAATTCAGAGTGGTGCAATTATGGCAATTTGTGTATTATATTATCGCAAATTATTTAATCTGATTTTTAAAATTAACGAAAAAGAACAGCAAAAATTTGCTTTAAATATTATTATTGCCTTTTTACCCGCTGCAATCATTGGATTATTTGCGCACAGCCTTATAAAAAATTACTTATTTAGTGAATATGTGATCGCTATATCATTGATAATTGGCGGCATAATTATGATTATAATAGAAAAAAATCACAATGATTATGATAAAATTGACAATTTTAACAATATAACTCCTAAAACTGCATTGAAAATTGGACTTTTTCAATCTATAGCAATGATACCTGGCGTTTCAAGATCTGGTGCAACAATTATCGGAGCGATGATTTCTGGCGTTAATAGAAAAACTGCTACTGAATTTTCTTTTTTCCTAGCAATTCCTACAATTTTCGGTGCAACAATATATGATTTATGGCAAAATTATCAATATCTAAATATTGATAATTATCGTTTAATTTTAGTAGGGCTATTATCATCTTTCTTATCATCATTATTTGTAATTAAATGGCTAATAAATTATGTTGCATCTAATAAATTTACCCCATTTGCAATTTATAGAATAATTATTGGAATTGCACTTATATTCATTATATTATGACCAAAGAACAAAAACAATATGCTATAAGATTTGGGCTTGGTGCAATTAAGGCTGTTGGCCTTAAAATGATGGATAATTTAGTTAAAATTAGAGAAAAAGAAGGCGAGTTTAACGATATATATCAATTTTGCCAAAAAGTCGACTCAAAATCTATTAACAAAAAATCAATTGAGGCATTGGCTAAATCTGGATCATTCGACAATCTTGAGCCAAATAGAAGAAAAATTGCTGAATCATTTGAAATATTATCAAACTATTCCTCTCAGCTAAAAGAAGAAAATGAAAGCAGTCAAATGTCTCTTTTTAGTAATGATCAAGATTATAATGCAAAACCAGATTTAAAAAATATAGATAATTGGAACAAAGTTGATAAACTTAAATCTGAATTTGAAGCTTTTGGGTTTTTTTTAAATGAGCATCCTATTGATGACTATCTTGACGAACTAAAAAAAAGAGGTGTTATTAGCTCAATAAGAATTGATGAAGAAGATATTGAAGATAATAGTTTAGTTAAAATTGCAGGCGTTGTTTGTTCTTCAAAGCATAGATCAGGATCAAAGGGAAGATTTGCTTATTTATCAATTTCAGATCCTTGCGGTATATTTGAAGCTATGATATTTGATGAAGCACTAATAAATTCTTCGCGCGACTTACTTGAAGATGCAACATTGGTTGTTATTGAGTGCCTTGTAAAAAAAGATGATGGTGGCACAAGAATTATAACTAGAAATATAACAGCGTTAGAGTCATTTTTAAAAAATACTGAAAAAAAAGATCAATATTTTGAAGATATAACAAAAATTAAATCAAGAAAAAACTATAAAAATAAAAATGAAGAATTGCCAAAAAATGAGGCTGAGAATAATAAAATAGATGAAATAAAAAAAAATATTATCACCAAAATTGAAATAATAATCAAAGATCGCAATCCTATTTCATCTTTAAAAGCATTTTTATCGCAAAAACAAGCATTTAATGAGGATAAAACAACAACTGTAATTATAACAGTTTTAAATAATAATAAATTCTCAAAAATTGAATTGTTAAAAAAATATCTTATTGACATAAATGATGTTAATAAAATTAAACAAATCAATTCAATAATTGATGTTGAAAATTTCTAATCATATTTGACATTTAGCAAAATTAAAATAAAATTATATTTTTAACATTAATAATTTTCTTATGACAAAATACCTTAAAATTATTGCGCATATATTAATTTCAATTTCTATAATATCTTGCTCATCAAAAAATAAGGAAAAAAAAATTGATTTATATGGCGATCTCTCCGATTTACCATCTTGGGTTTTAAGTCCAAAATCTAAAGATGGAGTTACAGCTGTTGGCATCTCAAACCCTTCTAGAGGTGGTATTCAATTTCAAATTAACAAAGCAGAGCTAGATGGCAAAGCTAATATTGCTGCAATAATTCAATCAAAGATTAGCAGGCTTACTAAAAATTCCTTGAGAGCGGCTAAGGTAAATAATAATGAAGA
The DNA here is from genome assembly GCA_030835745.1 of Alphaproteobacteria bacterium. Classification (GTDB taxonomy): domain Bacteria; phylum Pseudomonadota; class Alphaproteobacteria; order Rickettsiales; family UBA1997; genus UBA1997. The sequence goes on along the minus strand of JAUROA010000042.1, from coordinate 11,626 downwards.
TGTTGACGATTTCTTTGCGCAAGCAACCAAAGAAATAATAAAAGATTTACCATTATCAGGCGTTAAAAGAATCAAAACATATAGAGCTAAAGACGGAGTATTATACGTTCAAATGCTATTATCAAATAAAGATTATACTAGCTTCATCAGAAATGGTCAAAAAACATTTGATTCAATGCTAAGATCATCAGATATTGCAACAAGCAATATTGATAAAACCCAAAAGGCTAGCGAAATACTATTTAAAGAACTTGAAAACCAATAATTTAATGAAAATTATACCGTTATTATTTCTCTTATTTATTTGTTCATCTTGCAGTATTCTTTATTTAAATAAAGAAAAAACTAAAACAATTGATTCAATTTCTGCTTCCAAAAGAATCAATAATACAAACATTAATAGCAATGCTATATTTGATGAAATGCGCTAAATTACACATTATTATCATTTTTAGCTTTTTTTTTATATCATCTTGTCAGCTACAAAATAATTATAATAATAGCCAGTTAACTCCATCATGGTACATCAATGCTAAAAATAATGACCAACATTTTTTATATGGCGTTGGATCAGGCTTTGACCTTATCGAGGCTAAAAATAGTGCAATTTACGATGCAAGTTCTCGACTATCGTCAACTATATCAGGACAAACCCAAATAATCAGACAAGAAAATAATCATGACGCCTTAGAAGAATCATATCAAAATATTTCAGCTAAAACTAATCTAATAAAATTTAACAATTATAAGGTGGTTAATAGTAGTCAGATTGGTGAAAAATACTACATTGAAATTGCGATTGATAGAAAAGAATTTAACAAAACAACCATTAAAAAGATAAAAAAAATTTATGCCGAAATTAAAGAATTAGATAAAGTTTCAAAATTTAGCAACATTTTAACTAGATTAAGAAATCTTAATGAAATTAGAAATAAAATTGCTGAAATAAATTTTTTGTCTGATATTATACAATATAAGATGGATCAAAAATATTTTGATAATTTAACCAGTGAAAGCTTAGCTATTAGAAATAATATTGAGCTTTTTATTAACAATCCTTCATCAAGGACATCTCAAATAATTACAAAATATCTTAATAAACAAAATTTTAAAATAATAAAGCAAAGACCAAAATTTCTTAAGAAAAACCAATTAGAAATCAAAATTACTTCCAGTAAATCTCAAAAAAATATATATGATAATTATATAACTAATATTGTTTTTAACATTAAAATTAAAGATAATAGCAAAATATTATCTAGCAATGTAATAAAAATTTCAGCAGCTTCTCTTGAAAGTTATAAACTAGCTGAGCAGTCAGCATTTAATAAATTAGAACAAAAAATTATCAAAGATGGTATTAAGAATTTAATAGGTATTAATCAATAAATATGACAATATTTTTAAAAATTTTATTAATTTTAATAATTAGTTCATGCTCTGCTAAGATATCTAATTTTGAATCATATAATAAGATATATCTCTCTAAAAGCCCATTTGCCCCTTCAAAATTAGAGTTAAAAAAAAATAAATCTAAAATTATTATTTTTGAATTTGATGATAAAAAGTCTGATATAGCGAAAAATATATCTTTAGGCAATATTGCTGCAAAAAAAGTTGAGTCAATAATTGCCAAAAATAAGCTTGGTGATATTATAGATCGCAGTAATCACAAGAAACTGCAAAAAGAAATTACACTTGCGCAAATTAATAATGATTTTTCATATCAGGGGCCTAATCAAGCTAATTATGCAGTAACTGGAGTAATTACTGGCGCATCATTTAATAGCAAATATATTTCTGAAAAAAAAATATATAATGAAAAGAAAAAAAAATATAGCTATATTCCCGCTAAATTTGAATATAGATCAAAAGTTATAGGCAAAATTAATATTATAGAACTTCCTTCAGCAAATATTGTTAAAAATATTTCTTTTATTGGCAGGGGCTATCAAGAAGAAGATGCTGCAAGTAGTTCTGCTATTGAGTTTGGGGCAATAAAAATTGGTAATAAAATATCTGAGCCAAAAAAATATAATGACTCAATTATGATTGAAGCTACAAATCAAGCAATTCATCTAATATCTGAAGATATTATGAACTCCTTTGCTCCAATAGGATATATTATAGAAAAAAGAAAATATAAAGATAAATTTATTTTTAAAATTAATCTTGGTCTAAATGATGGAATGAAGCAAAATAACAAAGTTAAAATATTTACTAAAAATAATGTAAAAAATGAACTTACTAAAGAAGTTGACATTGAAAGAAAAATGATTGCTTCAGCAAGAATTTCAAATATTATTAACGATAATTCATCATGGATAATTATTGATAATAAAGAAAATATTAATAAAATAAGACTTGGTGATCAAGTTAAAATATATTACCACAAAAGTTTTCTTAAAAGAAATAATGAAAAAATAAACACCGCCAAAAAAGTACTCAAAACAGGCAAGGAAATTGCTGAATTATTTATGAAATAAATGAAACTCATTAACAGTATAAAAGAAATTAATCATTATCAATATTATATTTTTGATATTTGGGGTGTTATACATGATGGCATTAATGCATATCCTGAGGCATCTGAAGCAGTTAAATATTTAAAATCTCTTAATAAAAAAATTTGCTTCCTCTCAAATGCTCCGAGAAGAAATTTTATAGTAGAAGATGTATTGGAAAAATTTAACATTAAAAGGCAATATTACGATTTTGTTATGACCTCAGGTGAAGCATTATTCAACTATATGAAAAATAATCAGGAACAGGATTTTAGTAAATTTAAAAAAGATTATTATTATATAGGCCCTAAAAAAGATATTGATCTACTTTCTGGACTAGATTATAACATATCTACAGATTTTGAAAAATGTAATTTTGCACTTGTAACTGGCTTTCCAACTGATCCTGGCAATATAAATGACGTAATTCCAGTTTTAGAAAATTGCAAGGAAAGAAATTTAACATTATTATGTGCCAACCCTGACTTAAAAGTAGTTAGACAAGATGGTAGCGAAATGAATTGTGCAGGCTTAATTGGTAAAACATATCAAGAAATGGGTTGTAATGTTGAATATTTTGGAAAACCTTATTCATATGTTTATAAAATAACTTGCAATTTGTTAAATAATAATGAAAAAAATAATATTATTGCAATCGGTGATGCTATTGAAACTGACATTATTGGTGCAAAACTTAATAATATTGATTCGTTACTTCTTACGGGAGGGCTGTTATCAAACGACCTCAATATTAAATATTGGCAAAATCCAGATATGTTGCAATTATCTAATATATGCAATATTCATAAGGTTGAGCCAAATTATGTAATTTCTAATTTAAAAATATAAAAATGACCACAAAGAAAAATAATATAAAAATTTTATCAATTGTTACATTATCAATCGCAGCAATTGTAGCATTAATTTATTTTAGCAAAAGGAGTTACAATAGTAGTGACGTAGTAGCTAAGATTAATAATAGTAACATTTACCGAAATGATGTTGAAAATAAACTAACCGATATATTTCAAAGTCAAAATAGATTTTCAGGTGTAAAAATTGCTACCCCAAAGCTAGAAGAAATTCCTCAAGAAATAATTAAAGTAGTTGCAAAAGAAGTATATATAGATCAAAAAATACTTGTTAAAGCAAAGAAATCTGGAATTGAAACTAAAAAAGAAGTTAAAGAACAACTTGCTAAAATCAAAAATGAAATATTAATCAAAGCCTATATAGATAGCGTTGTTAAAAAGGAAGTTAATGATCAAGCAATTAGTGAAACATATACTCAACTTAGTAATGATTTAAAAGGTAAAAAAGAATATGACTTTCATCATATTGTTTTTAAAACAGAATCTCAGGCAAAAAAAATATATAATCAATTGAGAAAGAAACCTTCAAGATTTGCTAGCTATGCGAAAAAATATTCAATCGATAAAAATAGCGCTAAAAATGGTGGTAAAATTGGATTCATTATTGAAGATGGAGTTACACCAGAGGTGACTGAAATTTTAAAGAAAATCAAGAAAAACAAACCTTCTAAACCAGTTAAAACTTCATATGGCTGGCATATAATTAAATATAGTGCAGTAAGAGACTCTAATCCTCTTCCATTTGAAAAGGTAAAGGATAATATTAGAAATCAGCTTATGCAAAAAAAAGTTAATGAAATAAAATCTGAGATTTTTAATGATTCTGAAATTGAAATTTTAATTGAATATAAGGATCCTTTAAAAGATTTTGATGAAAAAAATACAGATAAAAAAGATTCTTCATCAAACACACCCAAAGAAAAAAAATAAAATATGGTAAAAAAGCCATATATTTCAAAAATTAACTCAAGTCGAAATAATACCAAAGATAGTAACAAAATTATTATCTTTGGTAAATATCCTTGTTATAATTCATTATTATCTTGCAAGAGAACAATCTATAAAATTTTAGCTACCAAAGATTCTATTAATGAGATTAATATTTTTTTAAAAAATAATAAAATTTCTTATCCATCTAGTAAAATAGAAGTTACAGATAGAAAATATCTTGATAAAATTACAGATCATAACAATCATCAAAATCATGTTTTGATTGCTAGCAAAATTAACATAGGTCCGCAATTTGAGCTATTAGAAAAAGTTAATAAGTGCAATATTAATAATATTTTGATTTTAGATCAGATTACCGACCCATATAATGTTGGCTCTATTATTAGAAGTGCTATTGCTTTTAATTTTAATATAATTGTATTTTGCAACCATAATTCAGTAATTGAAAACTCTATTACAATTAAGGCCAGTGCAGGAACTTTTGAAAAAGCAAATTTATTTATTGCTTCAAATATCAATAACCTTATTGAAAAATTAAAAAAACTTAATTTTTGGATTATATCGCTATCTGGAGATGGTGACGATAACATAGAAAATCATAGAGAAATTCAAAAAAAAGCTATTATCATTGGTTCAGAAGGAAAAGGTGTAAGAAAATTAGTTAAGAAAAATAGTGATTTTATTTGCAAAATAAATATCAATAATGATGTTGAAAGCTTAAATGTTAGTAATGCATGCGCTATTGCTTTATATGAATCATCAAAAATAAGTAAATGAAATATAATCAAATTGGAGTTATTGCCGCTTCATCAAACCAAAAAGCTAATAAAATTAAAGATGATATTATTAAAAAATATAAATTTATCGATTTAACTAATAGTAGCTCAACAAATAATAATTGTGATCTTTTAATTGCTATAGGTGGTGATGGATTGATGCTTCACCTTTTTCACAAATTTCAAAATAATCCAATACCAATTTATGGTATAAATTGCGGAACGGTTGGTTTTTTAATGAATAGCTATAATGATAATGACGATATAATGGCTAAATTATCAGCTAGCGTTGAAACCAAGATTAATCCATTGAGACTCAGAGCAATTGATGCCAATAAAAATAAACATAATTTAATTGCAATAAATGAAGTTACTATTAGCAGAAGCTCAAGCCAATCGGTTAAATTATCAATTGATGTTAATTCTAAAAATAGAATTTCAAGCCTATCTGCAGATGGAGTATTAGTTGCAACTCCAGCAGGTAGTACAGCATATAATTTTTCAGCAGGAGGTCCTATAATTCCCTTTGGCTCAAAAATATTAACATTAACTCCAATATGCCCATTTAGACCAAGAAAATGGCATGGCGCCCTACTTCCTACAAAAAGTAAAGTTAGGATTAAGGCATTGGATTATCACAAAAGACCAGCAATAGCTACTGCCGATTTCAGTCAAGTTGAAAATATAGTAGAAGCCAATATAAGTCAAGATAAGTCTGTAATTTTTACTATTGTATTTGATCCAAATCACTCTCTAGAAGAAAGAATTATTAAAGAACAATTTATTAGCTATTAACTAACTTAACTCAATAAATAAATTAAAGAACAAATTTGAGATTGCAAACTCTAAGAAATTATATCTAAATGAAATATTTCTTATATTGGATAAAATTATTATAAAATTTTGCAATTATGTATCTTTCAATAACATTTGACTTTGCAAAAATGTTATAGCAAAATTATTATAAAAATTTCTATGGTTAAATAAATATGGTGAAATAGCCATGGTGAAATTAAAAACTTTTATTTTAGTTAATTTAATGCTTTATATAAATTAATAAAAACTCTCTAAAAATATTATAAATTTATCTATTAATCAAAATAATTTAATCATTAATGAAAAATTCCAATAAAAACTTAATAGTATGGGTTTTAATATTTATTTTTGTCCTAAGTATATCAAATCTCATTAATCAAGGCAATCTAGCAGGAGAGAAATTAATTTTTAGCGAATTTATCAATAGAGTAGAATCTGGCAATGTTAAAGCTGTAAATATCAAAGGCTCTGAATTAACAGGCGAATTTAATGATAATAGTAAATTTTATACTCACTTACCAGATTACCCAAAACTAGTTGAAAAACTTGAGCAAAATAATGTCAATATTGAGGCATTGCCGCTAATATCTAAATCTGAAAAGATAATGGCCGGCATTCTCGGTTGGCTTCCATTTATAATATTAATTGGTTTATGGTTTTATTTTGCCAAAAATGCTACAAGCTCCAAAGGTGGTGCATTTGGTTTTGGAAAATCAAGAGCAAAATTACTTCAAGAAAATAAACATAAAGTAACCTTCAACGATGTTGCCGGAATTGACGAAGCCAGAGAAGAGTTGAGTGAAATTGTTGATTTTTTAAAAAATTCACAAAAATATATCAAAGTTGGAGCAAAGATACCAAGAGGTTGTCTTTTGATAGGATCTCCTGGGACTGGTAAAACTCTTCTTGCAAGAGCAATAGCTGGCGAAGCAAATGTTCCATTCTTTTCAATTTCTGGCTCAGATTTTGTTGAAATGTTTGTTGGTGTTGGCGCAAGTAGAGTCAGAGACATGTTTGAGCAGGCAAAAAAAAGTTCACCATGCATTGTTTTTATTGATGAAATTGATGCTGTTGGCAGACATAGAGGAAGTGGAGTTGGAGGTGGTAATGATGAAAGAGAGCAAACCTTAAATCAATTATTAGTTGAAATGGATGGCTTTTCAGAAAATGAAGGAGTTGTTATAATTGCTGCAACTAACAGACCAGATGTTTTGGATAGAGCATTGCTTAGACCAGGAAGATTTGACAGACAAGTAAATGTGCCAAATCCTGATATTGTTGGAAGAGAGCAAATATTAAAAGTACATTTAAAGAAAATCTCTGGCGCAGCTGACATAGATGCTAAAATTATTGCTAGAGGCACACCTGGATTTGCTGGAGCTGATTTAGCAAACCTAATTAATGAAGGAGCTCTTATGGCTGCCAAAAATGACCAAAAAATGGTCACAATGCAAAATCTTGAAGATGCCAAAGATAAAATATTAATGGGTTCAGAGCGTAAATCAATGATAATGCAAAAAGAAGAGCGTGAATTAACTGCTTATCATGAAGCCGGTCATGCAATTACTGCTATTAATTGTAAAAATTCGGACCCAATTCACAAAGCTACTATAATTCCAAGGGGTCGTGCACTTGGTTTAGTAATGAGATTACCAGAAAATGACAAGGTTTCAGTTTCTCGCGCAAAATTACATGACGACTTAATAGTTGCCATGGGAGGAAGAGCGGCTGAAGAGCTAATTTTTGGTTATGATAAAGTAACAACTGGTGCATCATCAGATATTACTCAAGCCACAAGAATTGCTAAAGGCATGGTTACTAAATGGGGCCTTTCTGATAAAATTGGAACTATTGACTATAGTGAAGATGATAATAAGCAATATCAAATTGGACAACCTTATTCTCAAGAAACTGGCAAATTAATTGATCAAGAAATTAAAAAAATTATTGATAATGCCCTAAAAAATGCTAAAGATATTCTTACTAAACATAAAAAGGATCTTGAAATATTAGCACAAAATCTTTTAAAATATGAAACATTGACAGGCAAAGAAATTAAGGACTTAATATCAGGCAAAGAAATTAGAAAAAAAATTATAAAATCAAATAAATCGGCAAAAAAATCTGATGATGATTTCTTTGCGCCTAATATAGATGATAAATAAATTTATTATAAATGCATTTTAAAGTAAAACCAAATATATTCCTTAAGGCTCTTACTGTTGTTAATGGTGTTGTTGAAAAGAAAAACACCATTCCAGTTTTACAAAATATTAAAATCCAAGCAAGCGAAAATAATATCTTTCTCTGCGCTAGCGATATGGACCTTTATGCTACATCATATGTTAATTGTGAAGTAATTCAACCAGGATGCACCACAGTTCCTGCACAAATGCTATTTGACATTATTAGAAAAATTAATGATCAAGATGATATTGAGATAAAATTGGAAAATAATAATATTAACATTAAGTGTCAAAATTCCAAATATAACCTACCCTGCATTAATGCTAGCGAATTTCCAGATATTGATAATAATGAATATGATCACAATATAGAAGTTGATGCTGAAAAATTTGCCAAAATGATTGATAAAACTCGCTTTGCCATTTCAAATGATGAAACAAGATATTACTTAAATGGATTATATTTTCACAGCAGAAAAATTAACGATAAATCTGAAATTTGTTGCGTTGCAACCGATGGACATAGATTGGCTTTATCAAATATAGATCACGATCAGGATCTTGCTGAATTTGGCATAATTATTCCAAAAAAATCTGTTAATGAAATTAGAAGAATTATTGATTTTGACAATAAAATTAAAATTGAATTTTCTCGAGTTAAGATAAAAATTTCTTCTCAGCAAAATACCATCACATCTAAGTTAATCGATGGTCAATTCCCTAATTACAATAAAATCTTACCACAAAATAATTCAAAAATTTCTCAAATTAATAAAAAAGATTTTTATAGCTGTATTGACAGAGTTTCATCAGTTGCCAATGATAAACATAAATCAATTAAAGTAACAATTGAAAATAATAAAATGGACCTTGAAGTTACAACAAATGACGGCTCATTTGCGCATGAAGTTCTAGAAATAAAATATGATAATGATAAAATTGTAACAGGGTTTAATTCTCGCTATTTAATGGATATTATATCGCAAATAGATAATGATGTTCTTACTATGAAATTTGATAGCAATATGTCTCCAACGCTTATTGAGACTGATAATGTAAATTATCAATTTGTAATAATGCCAATTAGAGTTAACTAATATTTAAATGAATTGTGGCAACATATTAAAATTAAACCTCACCAATTTTCGTAACTTTGACTCAAAAATATTAGAATTTAACAAAATGCTTATACTACTTCATGGAGATAATGGAGTTGGTAAAACAAATATTTTAGAAGCAATATCTTTACTGGGAAAAAGTCCATCCTTAAGAAAATGTGAATTAGATGAAATAATTAATAATAATAGTGATAATTTTACAATATATAGCATTCTTGAAAATAATTATATAAATGAATATGCAATTTCATATAGCAAGCATAATTCTAAAAAAAATATCAGAATTAATGGAGACGAAACAAGCTTGTCCAAAAAAGGTGAATATAAAAATTATCTTACCAATTTCATAATCATTACACCTCAAATTGAACAATTATTTATTTCTGGTAAAACTTCCAGAAGAGAATATCTTGATAAAATTGTTTCCGAAATTGACTTTGATCATAATTTAAGACTTAATAAATATCAAAAATTAATCAAAGAAAGAATTAATATCTTGCAGAAATTAAAAATTTCAAATGTAAAAAATTCAACTGAAAAATGGCTAGATATTATTGAAAACCAAATTGTTGAATGCGGAGTTGCAATTGCCTGTGCCAGAGTTGAATCATTAGATTTTTTTAACAAAGCTATGAATAGCTTTAATTCCAGCTTTCCAAAATCTAATCTTAAAGTTATTGGAGAAATAGAAGAGCTTATAGCTATTAAGCCTGCAATGGAAATTGAGCAATATTATAGCGATATTTTAAAGCAAAATAGAAAAATAGATATGGAGAGCTTTAAAACAAAATTTGGAGTTCATCGTTGCGATTTTGATGCTATATTTTGTGATAAAAATCAGTCTGCAAGACTATCTTCCACTGGTGAACAAAAATTAATTGTAATTGGCATTACTCTTGCTCGTGCCAAAATTTCAGCAACATATAAACAACAGCCAACAATATTAATATTAGATGAAATTGCGTCTCATCTGGATGAAAAAAGAAAAAATGATCTTTTTTGTGAAATTAGAGACATTAATCTACAAGCATTTTTTAGCGCTACATCTATAGATTTGTTACCAAATAATTTTAAAAATAGCAATATAATTCAATCAATTAAAATATGAATATATTAATTATTGGCTGTGGTGCTATAGGTTCATTTTATGGATATAAGTTGCAAGAATATGGCTGCAATGTAACTTCATTAATGAGAGATAAAAATCTACAGTCAAATTATGATATAACAATTTCATCCAATAATAATCACTACATTTTTTCACCAGAAATGATTAATGATATTTTACATTATAATAAGGATCCAGATTATATATTAATATGCACTAAATCACTTGCAAATATTGACCACATATCTGTGATTAAAAAAATTATTAAACCTCATACTGCAATAGTTATAATTCAAAATGGCATCCATATTGAAAATAAATTAGCTAAATATTTTCCAAAAAATATTATCATCAGATGCCTGGCTTTTATTTGTGTTAGCAAAGAGTCAAAAAATTATGTCAATCATCAAGATTATGGTAAAATTATAATTGGCAAATACCCAAATGGCAATGATATTATGGTCACTAAGTTAGCGAAATTTTGGCAAAGCACTAGTCTTGAATGCCATGTTAGCGATAATATAAATCAAGAATCCTGGAAAAAGCTAATTTGGAATGCGGCATTTAATCCACTATCAGTAATTGCTAATAAAGCAAATACAAAAGAGTTGCTGCAAGATAAATTAAGTCATAAATTAATTATAAATATCATGAATGAAATCATAACATTAGCAAATCATGATAATTGTAATTTATCCGATCAAATTATTGATGAATTCATTAATTACACTATAAAAATGACACCATATAAAACAAGTATGTTACTGGATTTTGAAAATAATCGCCCTCTTGAAATTGAAGCAATATTAGGTAATGCTATTGAATTTGCTAAAATTAATAATATAGACACAAAATACATAAATTTAATTTATACTATTATCAGGTTCTACTGATAATATCCATTATTATCTTGTTATTAAAAACTTAATGAAATCACATCTTTTTTGGCAAAGAATTGTATAAAATTTAGCTAAATATATTCTATATATTAAACAAAAATTTAACAATAAATTGAGCATTTCATAAATTTTGTGTAAATGATTAATTAACTGATGGATTTAATTGTGATATTAAGAGCGTAAGCTCTTAATAAATATAAATTAAATTTATCAAATAATATTAATTAAAAATTTACATAAAATTATGACTAAGAATAATAAAAAATCTAATCAGTTTAGCCAAGAGTTATTGGATGATTTAATGAAGGATTACGATCCTAAGAATCCACAAGCTTTAATTGGCAAGGATGGTTTACTTAATGGTTTAAAGAAGGCTTTAATTGAGAGAGCTTTATC